>CAZEIY010000075.1:7525-13797 GCA_964512375.1 uncultured Rickettsiales bacterium
AACTTCAAGCTGTGGGCTCCCTGGCTTGCAGGAACTGGACTGCTGACCTGGCTCGCCGCCTACGCTGCTGAGCGACTCAGCGGGCGCCGTCTGCGGAGCTTCACAGCAATCCTTCTTGGACTGGCTCTTGCTGCCGTTTCGCTTCAAAACGGCTCCTACCTTGGCGCTTCTCTTTCTGGTGAACGGGTGCGGGCATGGAACGTCTTCCACTACTACATCGGCTCCAAGTACTTCCCAGAACTCAGCTACTACGACCTGTACGGAGCAACCCTCGCAGCGGATGACGACTGGCAGGCAAAGAAGCAGGCAGCAAAGGGCAAGACGCGCAAGCGCATGAAGAAGGTCCGAGACTTCCGCAAGATCAAGGATGCTCGGGACCAGCGAGACTACGAGATCAAGCCAAGAGCCACCATCGTCGCCGACTTCGACCGCACAGTGATCAGTCCGGAGCGTCTCGAAGAGCTGGGACGAGATACCCGCTACCTCCGCAACTACATGGGTTTTGGGTCGCCTGGATGGCCGGACTGCTTCAAAGACCTCGGCTACAACCCTGCTCCTCCGTGGACAGTGGTCGGCACGCCCCTGGCCAGCATCGTGCCGACGGGAAGCAAGTGGTTCTGGTTCATCGCCAACTCGGATCTGCCTGGCTACCTGCTCGCGATCGTACTGACCTGGTGGGCCTTTGGATTGCGCACGACTGCGGTCATGGCGCTATGGCTGAACACCTTCCAAATCAACGAGGCACGCTTCACTGGGGGCTTCCTGCAGTACGACTGGCTGGTCTCTGTGCTCTGCACTGCCGCGTTCTATCAACGGGGCCGATATAGACTCGCCGGTGTAGCCCTCAGCTGGGGGGCGATGACTCGTGTGTTCCCAGGCTTCCTGATCATCGGCATCGTGATTCAAGCCGGGCTGGCGCTCCTCGGTGTTCGCTATGATGCAGCGTCACAGCCCAAGGCCCCGTCCCCTTGGCTCCGGGTTCCCCGCCCCCATCGGCAGTTCCTCGCCGCATTCACGCTCAGCTGTGCCGCGCTGTTCCTGGGCTCTAACCTCACCGGTGGGGGACTGCAGACCTGGCCAGAGTGGGTCGACAAGATCGCCCGCCACAGCGACCATCACGCGGTCACTTCCAACCAACGGATTGGCGTAGGCCGAATGGTCATCCACAAGCCGCGTGAGGGGAGATTCTGGGCCCAGGCCCCGGGAAATCGAGACCAACGCGTCGCTCAGGGCGAGCAACGCAAGCACCTCCTGCAGATCCTCGGGCTGCTGCTCCTGCTCCCTGCCCTGATCCGCAGGCGCGGGCTTGATGCATTGATCCTGCCGCTCTTCGCTGTTCTGCTCATGGTGGTCTTGAGCCGCTACTACGCGTCCACCTGGGCTCTGCTGTTCTTGCTGGGCACCCCGACGCGAGGCGCACCAAGAGGAGACGGACAGCCCTGGGCAGCCTTCCTCGCCGGCACCGTACTGCTCCTGATGTCGGCGGGTTTCTATCCTCTGGAAAACCGCACCAGCGGTTACTTCCTGATCAACTATCTGGCGTACGGGATGTTTGCTCTTCTGGCGCTGGGATTTCTTCTCCAGGATCTTCAGCACTGGCGTACGAAGAAAAAGCCACCTGACCCACTGCCGACAGTGCCCCTCGCTCCACCAGAAACACCATGAGCGAGACGAGCGCGATGCTGAAGAACACCATCATCGCAACCACCTCAGCCAGATCCGCAGCCGATGCCTGCAGCGGGTGCCCCTCGCCGAACATGCGCACTGGAATCTGAGCAAGTACTGCGGCAGCCAGGCCACGGGGAACCAGCACCGTGGCCAGTAACGCATCGCGTCGGTTGGCGATGGCAGGACCCAGGAGCAAGCGCACGCTTGGGAAGCGCGGCACAAACGGCACAACAGCAAGAATGAACGCGATAAGTCCGAGCAGACTGAAGAATGCCGCCGGTCGCACCGTCATGCCGAGATAGAAGAAAAACGCTGCCTTGAGGAGGAAGACACTCTCAGCGTAGACCGCTCGCTCCACTCGCTTCACCTCGCGCAGCTTCAGCTTGATTGGCGCGGCCTCAGCGCCACGATCCACCTCGAGGACCACGCCACGCGGAAGATTGCCGAGCGCGATTCCAAAACAGAGCGTGGCGATCGCTCCGCTGATCTGCATCTGCTCGCAGAATCCATAGACCACCAGCGCTCCTGCCATGGTCGTAAACATGGTGTTGCTGATGCGCTCAGCGCGCCCCAGCAGGATCGACCAGGAGAAACCAGAGACCGCGCCAACTAATGCAGCAGCAAACAACGAGAATCCGGCGGTTCCTAGGAGACCGGCCGCTTGAGGTGTGGCGCCGTTGCCCAGACTGATCGCTACACCCACCGTGCCGATGATGCAGAACACATCCGTCAGAGTGCTCTCGAGGGTGAGAACGGTGCTGGTGTCCTCACCGACTTCAAGAGCCTTGAGCATGGGAATGACCACGGCAGACGAGGTACCGCCCATGATGAGGCCGCCGAGAACTGCGGTCCACCAGTCCATCCCCATGAGGTACTTGAGCGACACCGTCAGACAGGCGATGGCCGAAGCCATGCTGACCACCGAGAAGGGTGCTGCTCGCCCCAGGGAAGAGAGCAGCGTACGCAACTGCAGACCAAGGCCGCTCTCGAAGAGGATGACCGCGAGGGTCACAATGGCAAGGAAATCACCGACCCGACCCAGATCTTCGAGGGCGAGAATCCCAAAGACCGGTCCCACCAGGAGCCCGAGCACCATGAGCAGGAGAATGTCGGGGATGCGGGTCCGCTCAAAGAAGGCTTCGAGGAGATGCGCGACAAAAACAAAGAGGCCGGCGGCAAGAACGACTGTGTGCATGAAGATCCACCCGGGCGAGGGCCTTCATCCTACCAGCCTTGGATCGCACTGCTCGACGCTGGGAAGGAGCAGCCAGTAACGCCTGCCCCGCCGAGCCAAGCTAGAAGGGCTTCCGGGGGACCTTCTATCCCCGGAAGCCCTTCATTGCGCATTTCGCGGGTTCTCTGTCCGCGACTCCCCAATGGGGAGACTGTCGTGTGCCGGGTCAAGAGACCGTCAAACTGAATCCCCCCAACGGGCTCAACCGACGGCACCCAACATTCACACCATCGGCGTGGGTAGAGAAGACTTGAGCCATTCCATGAAACTATTTGAGATTGTCGATTCAATCGGTCCATCAAACGACCCACAGATGTTAGAAGGTAGCTCCTGTCATGCTCCTTTGGCAGCGGTGGAGAGTCCCAGGTGAGCAGCGGATTTAATGTCGGTACCATCTTGTGGTTCAAGCCCGACGCAGGCCGCGGAATAGTGAAGCTCGATGATGGACGACAGTTCTTCTTCGATGGAAGCTGCGGCGTCAACGAGCCGGTCAAGGGTCTCCGGGTCCTGGCGCGGCAACTGCAGGGCGAGGATGGTAGCTCTACTGTAGAACTCCAGCTACCGGCGGGCGGGCGACAGTTCGCTGAGGTCAATCCTGCGCCGCCGCCCAAGCGTCGAGCACCAGCTACAAGAAAACGAGCTCGAACACCCGCTACCCCAAAGCCAAAGATCGGGCCCAAGAAAGGAGTCGTCAAGCGTGTCATGCGCAGAGGCGAGTCCCTCGAGCGCGGGATCTCGGTCGCGCATCCTGTTCATGGTCAGGGTTTCGTCGTCCTGTCGACGAGCTCGATGGCGCGCATCCGATTCATGCCGTCACAGGAAGAGCGCTCCGTGCGGGTCGCCGATCTCGAGGTCCTGGAAGGGACGTAACCCTCCGCTACTCGCCGCTTCCTCCGGGGACCTTCAAGGTGGCGACTCTGGGAAGAGAGGTCACTCCCACCTCATCTTCTGGTTCTTCTAGCCCCTCGAGAAAATCCCGGGTCACTCGTCTGGTCTCGGTGCTGACAGCCTCAATGGCCTCACCACAGTCGGGGCACTTGATCGTCGTGTAGTGATACTTCTCTGGTACCGAGAGCATCGCGCCGCAGTGGGGACAATCAACCTTAAACCGCATACAACCTCCACAGACCTCAACAATGCTGGCAGAGATCCTCTGAACCGCCTGATCAGAGAATAGCGCGCCATGCCCTCGTTTGGGGGGGGCCTTGCAGGTTCTGGCAGTTCGCCGTAAGTAGTTCCCTCACCCCTACGGAGGTCCCCATGAGCGAAGCCCTCGACATTGTCCTGCTACCTGGTGACGGAATCGGAGTCGAGGTCTGTCGCGAGGGCCGAAAGATCCTCGAAGCGGCTCTGGCAGCGGTAAGTGTCGAGGCTTCGATCGAGTCCATTCCGTGCGGAGGCCAGTACTACCTGGAGCACGGTCAAGACTGGCCAGATGGTGCGCAAGATCGCTGCCGTGACGCGGACATCATCTTTCTCGGCGCGGTGGGATGGCCGGACCCAGAAGGCTCTGGCCCGGTGACCATGGACGGGGGCAAGATGGCCGGCTACTCACCGGTGATCGGCAATCGCCGCGTGCTGGAGTTGTACGCCAACGTGCGCCCGGTCAAGCTGTACCGCGGGGTGCTGCACAAGATCCACGGAAAGCATGTGCAGGTCTGGGACCCGGATATGGTCGACATGGTCTTTGTGCGTGAGAACACCGAGGGCCTGTACACCGGCATTGGTGGTCGCATGGCGAACCAGGGCGCTGACATTGTCGCGACGGACACCCGGCTCGTCACCCGTGCCAACAGCGAGCGCGTCATTCGCTTCGCTTTCGAGGCCTGCAAAGCGCGCAACAAGGGCGCGCCCAGTGACGGCAAGCTGAAGGTCACCGCGCTGGTCAAGGACAACGTGCTCGAAGGCTGCCGCCTGTTCCGAGACGTGTTCTTCGAGATCGCCGAGGACTACCCCGAGATCATCGCCGAGACCCAGATCATCGACGCGTTCACCCAGTGGCTCGTGCAGCGCCCCGAGTGGTACGACGTCATCGTCACCACCAACATGTTCGGCGATATCGTCACCGATCTGGCCTCGGTGCTGCAGGGCGGCATGGGCATGGCTGTTGGCTGCAACGTCGGTGACGACAACGCCATGTTCGAACCCATCCACGGCTCAGCGCCCAAGCACGCGGGCAAGGACCGGGCGAATCCGCTAGCGATGATTCTGACCATCAAGGAAGGCCTCGACTGGCAGGGCAAGCGAACCGGCAATAAAGAACTCCAGGAAGCGGCCGCTCTCATTGAGCAGGCGGTCGTACAGTTGCTACAGGAACGCAAGACGCTGACCTACGATCAGGTGGGCGAAGAGGCGGCGTCGAAGACCTCCGAAGTGGGTGACGCTGTAGTCGCCGTGTTCTCGGCCCTATGGTCTGCACGCTCCTGACGTGATTGAATGTTCTTCCACTGGCGCAGAAATACTGAGCGCCGCGGGAGGAACACACCATGCGCCATGCCAAGCATCTAGCCCTAATCTCTGTAGTGCTGCTCCTGGCCAGCTGCGGAGGCACCACCGTCGAAGACAATCGCCCCGGAGACTGCTCTGACGGGATAGATAACGACGAGGACAGCCTGACCGACTGCGAGGACAGCGACTGCCTGAGTTCATCTGAGTGTGTGGGTGACGACGACGACACGGTGGATGACGACGACACGGTGGATGACGACGACACGGCGGATGACGACGATTCGGCCGATGACGACGACTCAGCCGATGACGACGACTCAGCCGGTGATGACGACGACAGCGCCGTCCCCTGCACGGACGTAGACGGCGATGGATGGTGCGCCGTAGACGACTGCGATGACACCAACGCCGACACCTACCCCGGCGCTTTAGAGCTGTGCGATGGCGAAGACAACGACTGTAACAATGCTGTTGATAACGACGTGGTTAACCAGGACTGGTACATCGATGCCGACGGTGACGGCTTCGGCGACGAGAACGCCACGGCAGAGTCTGACTGCTCTGCACCTACTGTCGATCACGTAACCGACAACACCGACTGCAATGACGACGCGACTACAGGCGGAAGCATCTATCCGGGAGCGAACGAGTCCTGCGATACCATCGACTCAGACTGTGACGGCTCCGTCGTCGATGAGGACACCGACACCGACGGCGACCTCGAGCCCGACTGTACCGACACCGACGATGACGGCGACAACGACCCCGACACCAGTGACTGCGACGATACGGATGACACGATCCATAGCGCTGCCACAGAGTCATGCGACGGCGTCGACAACAACTGCGCCGGCGGTATCGATGAGGGCTTCCCTGACTACGACTCGGACAGCAGCGCGGACTGTGTCGACACCGATGACGA
>CAZEIY010000076.1:0-13753 GCA_964512375.1 uncultured Rickettsiales bacterium
CTACCCTGACACGGTAGTGGTCGCCAGTTCGATCCTGGCCGTGCCTACCAACGAGACGGCTCCGGCAGGTCCGGGGCCGTTTTTTGTTCTGCCTCGTCTCTCACGCTCCCAGACCGTAGCTCTCGATGATGAACTCGACCTCTCTGTGCATTTCTCCCTCGCCGGGCAAATCGTCCAGTGCTGTTCGGATCTCTCGTAACTCTCCTCGGGCCTTGGCTCGACGGTCTTCTGTGCCGACGCACCAGCAGATCGCCCGGGCACAGCGAGCCAACACGACGACGTACTGTTGCGCTCGGAGCGAGGACTCGCACTGCTCTACGACGCGGGCAAACTGACTCTCGGCCTGGCGCAGGTCTCCTCTGGCCAGGTGCACGAGCCCCCGGTGGTAGGTAATCAGTAAGCGAGTCGGGTGCCCTGGATGCAGGCTGTTGGTAGCGAGCATCGCCGCCTCATCAAGGTAGGTGCCGGCTGCCGAGACGTTTCCCTGACGTGCTGCGAGGAGCCCCAGTTCGTGCAGTGCTAGCGGAAGGCTGCTTAGCTGACGACGGTCCAGATCTCCGCCCGATGCGATCCTGGCCGCATCAAGATTCTTCCTGGCGTCGTCGATGTGCCCACCTTGTGCCTGCGCCTGGGCGAGGGCGATGCTCAACTCGATCCAGGACCCCTGCGCCGGTTGCCCCTCGTTCCAGTGGTTTCTGGCGGCGATGAGGTTCTGCTCTGCCTGCTCGTAGGAACCCTGCCCGAGGAGCGTGACCCCCGTGCAGGTGAGGTGCATCGCTTCGCTCGTCTCGTCCAGGACAAGCAGCTCAGGCAAGCTGTCCTCAGCAGGCTTGTCTCGCATGTAGAAGGCTCGTGCTTGCGCCCGAATCAGCTGAGCTCGTCGCCGCCATCGTGGGGCCATCCCAGAGTCTCCGCCCTGGGCATCGCAAGGGTCGGAGATGAGTTCTTCCAAGTGTGCAAGACCACTCTGAACGTCTCCGCTCTCGATCCGTAGAACCGCCTCGTCGAGCGTCAGCAGCCACAGGAACTCGGCTGTTGCACTGTTCGATGCACTGTCGCCATCGTCTTCGCAGCCGCGCAGCGCCCGGCGCTGGGCCTCGACCAGGCGCAGAGCTCGCCCGAGCTCACCGCGGCCACGGAGCCTTTGCACCCAGCGATGGGTGATCGATGCATGAACAATTCGCTCTTTGGGAAGGGAGCACAACGCCCAGCAAGGCTCCCAGGCTTCCTCGAGGGCGTCTGCCCCCTCGTAAAGAGGATCGAGCAGGGCGCTGTGGAAAGCCTCCAGCAGGCGACGACGCAAGCGTTCTCTCTGAGTCTCGTCGGTATGTTCCTTGAGGATGTAGTGAACGAGCGGCGTATCGGTGGTGATGTTATCCCGAGCATCACTGAAGCAGAACCCCGCCAGCAGAGCCCGGTCCAGGGTCGCTGAGTCAGCCCCGGCAGCTTCGTGCAGGAGGGCTCGAGTCAGTGGCCCGCCACCAGCAAGAGCCAGGACTCGAAGCGCATCGCGCGTTGGCCCTTCGTCGAGGAGAGACCAGCCCAGATTGAATGCGGTTTCGATGCGGTAGGCTCGGCTGGCGATGCGCTCGCGTTCTTCGTCTGAAGCGTGGTTTGCGGCTTCCTCGACGCTCGAAGCAAGTCGTTCGACGAGTGCTTCCACCGAGGAGTCCTGAAGCACCGCCAGGCAGCCCGCCAGTACGTCCACGACAGAGCGCGTGTGCCCCGCCCACGCAGAGAGTTTCTTCGCCATCTTGCGTTGCTTGCGGCGGGCCACAAGATCGGGCCTGTGGAAGAGCAGCCTGCTGGGTGCGTCCGTGGGGCTGATGCTGTGTGGTGTATCTGAACTCATCAGAACAAGGGTAGCCCGAAATGGCTGCCGGGCGTCTTTTCTGTTCCTTCGACGGCGTCCCTGGTGCGTGATTCACCGGCAGTGATACCTTGACAGCAGCCGGCGGCTCGATTAGGTATGCGCGTCTCGTGGCTTTCTGCGAGACCCGGACAGGATGATCGATCATGCCGAAAATGAAGACACACCGAGGCGCCGCCAAGCGCTTCAAGAAGACGGCCTCTGGCAAGCTCAAGCATGGGCGCGCCTATCACAGCCATATTCTCACCAAGAAGAGCACCAAGCGTAAGCGGGGCCTGCGTACCGTCAAGGTCATGCATCCCTCCGACGCCGCTCGAATCAACCAGATCCTCCCGTAGGGGGGAAGCCACTGCGCTCCTGCGGGTCGGAGGCACCGTCCCCGCGGCAAAATGGAGTAGCAGAGCGAAGGAGCTGCCATGCCTCGCGTAAAGCGTGCCGTTATCCGGCGCAAGCGAATTTCGAAGCTATTCAAGGCCAGTAAGGGCTACTTCGGTGGTCGAAAGAACCTGCTCCGCACGGCGGTGAATGCGGTTCAGAAGGCTCGCCAGTACCAGTACCGCGACCGCCGTGCTCGCAAGGGTGATTTTCGCCGCTTGTGGATCATGCGCATCAACGCGGCCTCGCGTACCCACGGCCTCTCCTATAGTCGCTTCATCGGCGGACTCAACAAGGCCGGTGTCGGCGTTAATCGTAAGATGTTGGCTCAGATCGCCATCGAGGATCCACAGGGCTTCTCGGATCTGGTCGACGTCGCTCGCGCCTAGATAGTTCGCTTCTTATCTTGCGTGTGCGTCCGGTCGATAGCCGGTTGCTGCGCTCAGTTTGACTCGCTACTCCGCCGCGCGGTGGACCGGACCCTGCAATGACTGTGGACATCGCACGGCAGAGTTCGGTGTTGGCAGAGCAGGCCGCTGGTGCTCTCAGCGCCGCCGACGGTGAGGCCGAGCTCGCACGCATCAAGTCGACTTACCTCGGCAAGAACGGTTCAATCGCTGCACTGCTGCGCGAGATCCCGGCTCTTGAAATCGATCAGCGCCGCGAGGCCGGTCGTGCCGTTAACGAGGCCAAGAAGAGCGTCGAGGCTCTCTTCTCGCAACGGCAGGAAGCCTTGCGCGGTGCAGCGCTCGCTCGGGGTGGCTCAGCGCCCACCGATGTGACGCTGCCTGGGCGCAGCTCCTGGCAGGGGCATGTTCACCCCGTCACCCGGGCATGGGACGAGATCTGCGACATCTTCTCGTCCATGGGGTACTCGATCCAGGAAGGCCCCGAAGTCGAGACAGACTGGCACTGTTTCGAGGCGCTGAACATTCCTCCCGGACACCCTGCGCGTGAGATGCAGGACACCTTCTACATCGAAGAGAAGGTAGTGCTTCGCACCCACACGAGCCCCGTGCAGGTGCGCTCGATGCGGCGGTTCGATCCGCCCATGCGGGTCATCTGCCCCGGCGTGGTGTATCGCCGTGACAATGACCTGACTCATACGCCGATGTTCCATCAGGTAGAGGGGCTGATGGTCGATGAGAACGTCACGATGGCCGACTTGAAGGGCACCCTCGCTGAATTCGCTCGTGCCTTCTTCGGCTCAACCACCAAGGTGCGGTTCCGGCCCTCGTACTTTCCGTTCACCGAGCCTTCGGCTGAGGTCGATGTCAGCTGCGTCTTTTGCAAGGGAGACGGTGGGGGTTGCCGCGTCTGTAAGGACACTGGCTGGCTCGAAGTGCTGGGTGCCGGAATGGTTGACCCTGCCGTGTTCGCTGAAGTAGGGCGTCCCGAGTATGACCCGGACAAGGTGCAGGGCTTCGCATTCGGCATGGGAATCGACCGCCTCGCGATGCTCCGCTATGGCATCGGTGATCTGCGCATGTTGTTTGAGAACGATGTGCGCCTCCTGGAGCAGTTCTGATGTTGCTGCCTCTGTCCTGGCTGGCTGAGAGGATCGAGCTGGGCGGCCCGGCCGAGGATATCTGCGAGCTATTGACTGGCGCTGGCATTGAGACCGAATTGGCGAGTGATGAACGTCCCGCCTGGGACGGCGTCGTGACGGCCGTTCTCAAGAGCGTCGAGCGACATCCTGACGCCGACAAGCTCACGGTAACGACACCCTTTGATGGCACCAATGAGTGTTCCGTAGTCTGTGGCGCGACCAACCACAAGGCAGGCGATGTCGTCGCTCTGGCTACGCCGGGAACCGTGCTGCCCGGTGGCTTCAAGATCAAGAAGTCGAAGCTGCGCGGGGTGCCTTCGCACGGCATGCTGTGCTCTGAAGCAGAGCTTGGCCTCTCCCCCGAGGCGGATGGCATCCTGATCCTTCCTGCCGGTACGGAGCTGGGCGTCCCCTTATCGTCGGTGCTCTCCGCTGGCGATGTCATCCTCGAAGTGAGTCCCACTGCAAACCGAGGTGATTGCCTCTCTGTTGTGGGCCTCGCCCGCGAACTGAGCGCGGTCACCGGTTGGCAGTTGCTGGGCATCGAGGACACTGGCCGTGTCGGGGTCGTACCCTCTGTCGCTGGTGTCAGAGCCGGCTCAATTGGACAGGGCGACGAAAGCGTCCAGGTTGAACTCGACGCGGTCGACGGCTGTCCCAGATACACCTGCGCGGTGGTCAGCGATGTCTCGGTGGGGCCGTCGCCTTCCTGGATGAGTAAGCGACTCGAGGCGATGGGGGTGCGTTCCATCAACAACGTCGTCGATTGCACCAACTACGTGATGCTCGAGCTGGGAAATCCGCTGCACGCTTTCGATCGAAGCGTCCTGGCTGACTCTGTAGTTCGAATCTCCTGGGCAGAGGACGATGAGAGCGTTCGAACCCTCGATGGTGCTGCACACTCGCTCCTTCCGGGCAGAGATCTGTGCATTCGCGATGGCCAATCGGTCATTGCTCTGGCCGGGGTGATGGGGGGAGAGGACTCCGAGGTCCGCGACGATTCCTCGGTTCTGTTTCTCGAGTCAGCCCACTTCGCGCCCGGGCCCGTCCGGGCGACAGCTCATCGCTGCAAGCTCGGCACGGAGTCTTCCTATCGTTTCGCTCGAGGCGTCGACCCCGGTCTACCGCTTCGCGCGCTCTCCCGCCTGATTGATCTGCTCACTGAGACCGCAGGTGCCCGTCTGCTCGGCGCTCCCCTCGATCTGTATCCCGAGCCAGTCGAGTCGGCTCCAGTGTCCTTTCGCTTCAGTCGGATCGACGGATTGCTTGGCTTTCAGCTGAGCCCGGCTCGGGTCACTGAGCTCCTCACGCGCGATGGGCTTGAGGTCGTTGCTTCCCCGCATGATCAGGATCGCTGGCAGGTCGCTGTGCCCAGCTATCGCTTCGACATTGAGCGAGAGGTTGATGTGCTTGAGGAGATCGCTCGCCTGTACGGCTATGAGGCCATCCCCGAGCGCGCTCCTCGGTGCGAGCTGCGTAGCGTCCCTCGCCAGAGTGCAGGGCCGGACCTGCGTGCTCTGCGCAATAGGATGGCGTCCCTCGGTCTCTCGGAGTGCATTCACTTCTCGTTCATCGATCCAGCGTGGTTGAGCATGCTTGGTCTCGACGCAGAGCATCCCTGGCGCAGTCGCGCAGTGACGGTGGCCAACCCACTCTCCGAGGTAGGTGGCATCCTGAGGCCCACCCTCGTGGCATCCCTCCTGCGTACGGCCGAGAAGAACCGGGCGATGGGCGCAGACGAGTTGCGTCTCTTCGAACTCCGCAGGAGCTTCCTTTGTCGTGAAGAGGGCTTCGCAGCAATCCTCGAAGGGGACGGGCGTCGACCTCTGGACCGTACCCCTGTCGTTGAGCGGTTGATGCTCGCCGGTGTTCTGGCGGGCAAGCGTTCTGCATCCAATTGGGATCGGGGCGATGAATGTGTCGACTTCTTTGACGCCAAGGCCTGTGTGGAAGCAGTAGCTTCTGATCTCAGCTGTAAGGGCTTCCAGTGGACTTCCGAGGGAGCTCCTGGATTTCTCGACCCACGTGAGTCGGCCGTCCTCGCGGGCAGAGGCAAGCAGGGTACGGGCGCCTGGGTCGGTCGTGTCGCCGCTCCAGTGCTACGCGCCTTCGACCTCGATGTTGTGGTCTATGCCTTCGAGATCGACGTCGCACTGTTGGGGGGACGCAAGGCAAAGCCGCCCAGCTTTGCACCGTTCAGTCGCTTCCCAGGGCTCGAGCGGGACCTCGCGTTCATCGCACCAGATGAGGTCGAGTCGGGATGGCTTCTCGACAACGCGGAACGGATCGCTCGCAAGCTTCAGAAGGATTCCTTCCAGGGTGTCGAGGTGTTCGACGTCTATCGTGGCAAGGGCATCCCGGAGGGTAGTCGCAGTGTCGGCCTTCGCTTTCGTTTCCGGGCCCTTGATCGCACTCTGGAAGACAAGAAGGTCGACGGCGTCATGACCCAGGTAGAGCGCCGCCTGTGCGAGCAACCTGGCGTGATTCTGAGGGCTTAGAGCGTCTCGTGGTTGGCAAGGTGATACACTCCCGCCCCGCGTCGGTCTGCCCCGGCGAGATAGGAAGCCTCGTGTCGGTTATTTCGAAGAGCACTACGGTCCTGCTGCTGGCCCTTTGCCTGGCGTCGTGCAACACGGACCCTGAATTTGAACAGGTCAACCTCGAGACGGACTGTTTCGATGTCCAGGTTGCGCCCGACGGAACGGTGGGCGACGACGATGACTCGGCAGGTGACGATGATGATTCAGCGGAAGACAATTCGGCGGTTGGCCTGCAGATTCTGCTGGTAGCCCGTCCGGGTCTGTTTGATGACAATCTGCTCGGCAACGCCTGGATCACGCCGTCGTCGGGCCCTGCTGGTACGCGGTTCTTGATAACTGCGGTCCTCGAGGATAACGGTCTCGAGGTCGGTAACCCCACCGTCACCACCGACAGGATTACCGTGCTTGTAGACAACGGAAGCCTCACTGCTACTGAGTTCGAGATGGAGCCCAGCCCAGCAGACGAGAGCCGCTGGACTCTGACCGTGGCCGCGGGTGGCGATCCCGCGACCACCACCCGCGAGGATCGTCTGTGTCTCGCGGTCTACAGCCAGATCGAGTAAAATCTAGCTTCGCACCTTGCCCACGGAGAACCCAGCATGACTAAAGCCGACATCATCGAATCCGTCTACGAGAGGATTGGTTTTTCCAAGAAGGAAGCAGCTGAGGCTGTCGAGGTCGTATTTGAGACGATGAAGTCGACTCTTGCTGCCGGTGAGAAGATCAAAGTCTCGGGCTTCGGCAACTTTGTCGTACGCGGCAAGCGTGCTCGGGTGGGCCGCAATCCCCAGACGAGCGCTGTCATCACGATATCTGAGCGCAAAGTCCTCACCTTCAAGCCCAGCCAGGTCCTCAAAGACGCTCTGAACGATCCGAGCAACGAGATCTAAGAGGAAAGTCGAAGGCTCCTTGATGGTCGAGATCCCGGACAAGGTCTATTTCAAGATTGGTGAGGTGGCTCGCCTCGCTGAACTGAAGCCGTACGTCCTGCGCTACTGGGAGTCGGAGTTCGGCGTCCTGCGTCCCAAGAAGTCTCGAAGTGGTCAGCGGCTCTACCGCCGCTCGGACGTGGAGTTGGTGCTCCACATCAAGGACCTGCTCAAGAAGCGCAAGTTCACCATCGCGGGGGCTCGGGCCGAGCTCAGCAAAGGTCGCAAGAACGACCCAGCGGATGGCGACACGGCGACGTTGCGCGAGGCTCCTGCCGAGCAGTCACCAGTGGTCTCGCCGCCGCCTTCCGACCCTGCTCTCGAGGCGCGAGTGCTCGCTCAGGACGAACTCCTGCATCACCTCCGTGGGGAACTCGAGCAACTGCGCGACACAGTTCGTCGTCAGGGCCGGATCACCTAGATCGGATCGAGTTAGAGTGCCTCAACTTCCACGTGGAGCCGTCTATATCGACATGCTGGTGCCTGAGGGCACGTCGCAGCACGTCGAAGATCTGCAGACTCGCCTCGACCTGGTCGCCGGTGGAGATTGGCGGGTCGTCTTTGACGACGGCACCATGGAACGCTCGGCTCAGCCGCTGCAGCCAGTGCGCGGCAGCCATGAGCGGCTCTGGGTGGTGCGGTCTCACCCCTTCACACCGACTGACAATCTGCAGGTGGCGGCTTCCCTGGCGGTCGAGCTTGCCGGCATGTCCCAGGCGAGTATCGCGGCTGTTGGGGTCTCAGGGCTCTTTGCCTGGGGCTTCGTTCTGGTCGACGATTTCCACAGCCTCTTCGGACTGCTCTTGTTGGATTGGCTCTACAACCCCCGCCTTGGGGCTGGAGGAGATGTCCTCGAAACGGATGATCAGGCGACGCTTGAGACGGAGATGCGTGCGAAGGCTGAGTCCTTTGCGCAGCTTTGGACGCTGGAGACGAGCCAGTTGCTGATGTCTCAACTTCCGCCCGGAGTGCTCCAGCCCGTGGAGAGTTACCAGGCACTCTCACTGTTGGGCCCTGGTGGTCGGTTTGACCCTCGGCTTTGGCAGGGACTGGTAATGCAGTTGGTTCTGCCCGTGGTGCAGATGTTCTCGACAGGGGCTGTCCCCGGTGGTCAGCCGTCTCCGTCTGAGTCGGCACCTGGTCCGTCCTCGCAACCGCAGTCATCTGCCGTTGCGGAGCGTGTGCCTACGCCAGCGATGCCATCAACCGCGACCCCATTTGCCGCCCCTCCTGCTGAGGATGGCTTGACGCCGCTGGCTCGCGCGCAGCGTGAAGCGGATGAGCGGCGGCTTGCGGGGGAGCAAGCTGCGCCGGCCGCTCTTGTCGAGGACCTCCCGGAGGTCTCCGGCGTTGTGTACTGGAGAGATTCCGCGGAAGGGCTTGTCCTGTGCTTCTCCCTTGAGCGCTTCGATGCCGATCTGATTCGAGCCTGTCAGGGTGGTGACTTCGCTGCACTGGCTCGTAGTGAGCGGCCTACTGGTCAGCAGCAGGAACTCTGGCAGGAGGCCGGCAGTCCCTTTGTTGCGGAGCTACCTTCGTTCGCACGACTCTTCCTTGACGGGGTACCGCTACACCGCAGCGCCTTCGAGGCAGCAGCCAGCGAACAGGGTGACCATTTTGTGCTGTCGTGCCAGCTCCAGCGCGTCTGTCGAGTACAGGCCCTGCTTGTTGACCAGGGCAGCGATGCTAGACGGATTCTGGTGTGCTCGGACAACTCGATATCATCGCCCGAGGTGCTTCGCCTCTCGAGTCCTTGACAGGGCAGGGGGCCGCGAGCATCATCCTCCGGCCGCAAATGACGGGGCGTAGCGCAGTCTGGTAGCGCACTTGACTGGGGGTCAAGTGGTCGTAGGTTCAAATCCTATCGCCCCGACCAATGCCAAGAGGCTTCCCCCGGACGGGGGGAGCCTCTTGCTTTTTGCCCTGCTACTCGCCGCTGCGGCCAGTGCGTACCGTTCTATTGGCGCAGGATTCGGGCTAGAATCCGATGCCCCTCGCCGCTTGTCGTGGTGGGAGTGCACTAGACCGGGCTGTCCAGGAGGGTGAAGTGGCCGACTATCGGGTGATTCAGCACATCAACCAGGTCATGTGCGACCGAATCCAGGAAATCTGTGACGGACTCGAACTCAACTGGGTCGGTATTCACAAGGATCTGGATACGGCTCCAAAGGACGACGAGGAAGCTACGGTCTACTGCTCGCTTTATCGCATCGACGATATGGATGATATCAACATGCCGGGCTGGCCGGTGAAGCAGGAGGTCATGGGTACGTCGGGTCCTCAGCCACCGGATCGACGCCGCCAGGAGCTGGTTCAACTCCCTCCTCGCTTCTTCTATCTGTACTTCATTCTCTTCGTCGAGAGTCCGGATGCGGATGTCAGTAATGCGCTCATGGGGGCGATCATGAACGGCTTCCATCAGGAGACGACCCTGTTCTATCGGCCGGTGCCCTTCGAGTTGAACGGTCGGGTCTTTGATTCGATGGGGCGTAGCCTGGCCAGTGATGGCTACAAGTACGTTAGTGACCCCACTGAAGAGCCATCGCCGGGGGCGAACGATCAGCTGCTGATGGAGCGCATCTCGGTAGCGTTGGTCGACGACCTGGCGTTTGGCGATGCCTGTTTGTTGCTCAAGGGCTTCGACCGGAAGGTGCGGCCCTATCTCAGCTACCGGGTCTTCAGCAAGATTGACCAGCCGCTCGAGCTTCGCCAGAAGCCTGGAGGTGTGCGCTTCAACCTGTTCGATTCCGATACAAAATGAGTGCAGGTCCAGCCGCAGCTAACGATGAGAGCGCCGGTATCGAGGCGGCGCTGAAGGCGATGGCAGGTCCTCAGCAGGAAGAATTTGATCGTCTGCGCTTGCGCCTCCAGCTGACCAACATGCGCATCGCGCGCCTGTATTCTTTGGTCAAGGGGCAGAAGGGTGATCCTGCCGACGAAGAGGCGCAGAGCGCTGTCGAAGAGTTGTTCATCTCGGACGCCGAGTTCCAAGCTCACCTCGGCGTGCTCTGCGGGAGCCCATCCAGTGTGGTCAGTGATCCGGACCACGCCGAGCTGTTGGCTTCTCTCGATCGAGCCATCGCTGTGTTACGCAGGCGGGTGCAGGCAGTGGAACTGTCGGCGAGGCGGAAGGGCCGGCAGAGTCGTTTTGAGCAGTTGTGCGCTCGCTGTGAGCTCAGCGCTCTCGATCAGGAGATACTGCTCATCGCGCTCTCTCCTGAGATCGACCGTCGATACCGTCGCGTCTATTCATTTCTGCACGATGATTTCACCCGGGGAGTTCCATCGGTAGGTCTCATTGTCGACATCCTCGCTCCCCTGCTCGGAGCTGAAGATCGCCTGGTTCTGATGTCGCGCTTCGAGTCCGAGTCGCCGCTGATTCGACGCGGACTGGTGGTCTTGCCCGCGCCACGGGGGGGAGAGGCATTGCCCCTCGCGCAGCGGCACGTGCGAATGGGAGACGCTGCTGGCGGCTGGCTCCTCGGGGTGCCGAGGATGTCCGCGGTGGTCGCTGACCGTGCGCGGTTTCGCGGCATACCAAAGCCACCGAGTCCGGTCTCTCTTGCAGCGGATGGCGAGCAGATCGTTGCGAACCTGGAGGAACTGATTCGCGCCAGCAGTCGTGCGGTGACTGTCTCTATTGTCTCGAAGGAGTCGGTCGGTGGACGTGCAGTGGCTGATTTGCTTGCGGCGCGTCTCGGAGTGTCCGTGGTCCAGGTCGAGATTGGCACCTTCCTGGGCGGCGGAGAGCGCATGCTCGAAGAGGTGGGGCAGGTGCTTCGCGATGCCTATCTGTTTGGTGCAGCACTTCATGTGAGTGGCTTTCCTGATGTCAGCCTCGAGGAGCAGTCGTTGCTTCGTAATCTCGAGATTGTTTGGCGTCGGGTGCAGGACTATGACGGGCATATTCTGGTGCCGAGCAAGGCGGCGGCGCCCGCCGCATGGCTGCTGGAAGGTCGGCACGGAGTCACCTGTACTGTTGAGTCACCGGACTTCGCTGATCGCATTCGGGTGATCAACGCCTTGTTAGATCAGAGTGGCGTTGATTCGGGTGTGGACAAAGACGAAGTCGAGACCATCGCCAGTCGATATCGTCTGGGACGCCAGCAACTCTCGTCGACCATCGCCTTCGCCCGCGACCAGGCCTGGTCGCGGTTCCAGTCTGGCGAGTCCGCTGGCGAGAAGCGGGCGACGATTCAGTTCGACGATCTGGTGGCCGGCGCGCGTGCTCAGTTCAAGCGTGACATAGGCTCTCTCGCGCGGCGCATTGAGCCCAAGTTCAGCTTCGACGATCTTGTGTTGCCCGAGCTGCAGATGGTCCATCTCAGTGAGCTCTTGTCTTTTGTTGAACGACGAGGCCAGGTGTACGAGACCTGGGGCTTCCTCGCGAAGTTCCCCCGCGGGACAGGAGCCAAGGCACTGTTTTTTGGTCGCTCCGGTACCGGAAAAACCATGGCGGCTGAGGTTCTCGCAAAGGAACTTGGCTTGGATCTGTTCAAGGTCGATCTGAGCTCGGTGGTCAGCAAGTGGGTGGGTGAGACCGAGAAGAATCTGGCTACGATTTTCGATCGTGCTGAGGAAGCGCAGGCCGTACTTCTCTTTGACGAGGCCGACGCGCTATTTGGAGCTCGTACCAGCGTGGGTAGTGCTGTCGATCGCTACGCCAACCTCGAGACCAACTACCTGCTGCAGCGCATCGAGGACTACGACGGCATCGCGATTCTCAGCTCCAACCTCAAGCAGAACATTGACGAGGCCTTCACCCGGCGCTTCCACTTCGTGATCGAGTTTCCCTTCCCGGACCGCAAGTCTCGAGAAGAGATCTGGCAGCGGGCGTTCCCGGCGAGCGCTCCGTTGGCTGATGATGTGGACTTCGAGTTTCTTGGGGATAAGTTCAAATTTACAGGCGGAAATATTAAGAACTCGGTGCTCCGTGCTGCCTTCCTGGGCGCCTCTGCCGGTGACGAGATATCCATGGAGCATGTGCTGCGCGGAGTACTGCGGGAGTATCAGAACCTCGAGCGCGAGCCCTCTGAAAGGGACTTCGGCCCCTGGTGGAGCAAGCTCCGTCACCTCGTCGACGACGACAAGGCAAGGCGTCGTGGCGTCTGACCCTCGATGCCGCAGCTTCGAGTCTTGCTCTCGATTCGGTAGTTGAAGACTTCCTTAGCTGACCCCACAGTAGAGCAGTGCTGCGGGCTCGTGATATAGTTCGGACCCGGTCAGTCCGGGGAGGCGTTTCAAGCGGTAACCGGTTGGAATCAATGGCAAATCTCCCGTCAACGGATCGTCGGAGAGGAATAAGATGAAGACAATGCAAGACAGTATCCGCGCGATGCTTCGAACCGGCCTCGTCGCGCTTTTCGTTTCAGCCGTAGCGCTGATGGTTGCCTGCCCCAGCGGTGGTCGGTCTTCCGACATGATCGCGGGTAAGATCACTACCCTGAAGGATCAAGAAGTGCGCCCGGTTGCCCAGGCCCAGATTGTGATTCGGCCGCTGACCCCTGACCCTGAGCAGAAGGGCGCCGATGAGCAGCCCGAAGATCCAGTCAATCTTCGTGGCGTGTCAATCACCAACGACACGGGCCATTTCGAGATCACTTCGTTCTCCTCGGATCAGACCTTCACGGAATACGGTCTACTGCGTAACTGGCGTTGTGAGATCACGATTCAGGTGCCTGGCTACTACATCTACAAGGGGCCCTTTAGCTACGGCAAGGGCGGCCAGGAACTGACAATTCAACTCGAAGAGAAGGATGCAGACGTCAGCGATACGACCGGCGTAATTCAGATCGACGAGAAGGCAATTCAGACTGGCGCGATTCGTCGCGGCAACTAGTCAGAGCACTTGCGGTGTCGGTCTGCCGGCACGTCTTGTTTCACCACCTCTCCTCGTCAACAGAGCGCCAACTGAGGCTGCGGCCTCCAAGGTACCCGTCGGATGTACGAAGACGACGACTACTATGACGACGAGGATGATGAGGAATACGAGGAGGAAGATTCTTCTCGAGGCCTCCTCATCGCTCTTGTCATCGTCCTGATTCTCGGTGTACTGGCGATCTTCGTTGCGATTAGCATTCTTGTAGGTTCACAGACTGGAGCTCTCGACAAGTTCTTTGCCGTTGAGCAGGACGACGGGGTCCACAACCCACAGCCCCTCGCTCCTTCCGAGCCAGTGAACATTGCTGTTGGTGCGACAATCGCGGAAGTCGAGGCAGCCAACGGGAAGCCATTTATCATCTACGGCTTCGAAATCGATGGCTACATCGCAGGCACAATCCAAAGCTGGGAAAAGGGGGCCCTAGAGGGACGATACCTCCAGTTTACGTACACAACTTTTGTGGATGGAATCGCTGGTGATCATGGGATTTCCTCAGACAGCCCCCTTCTGACTAAAGCCGGGGTCGTGGTCAAGGTTAGTCCGCCAACAAAGGCCACGGTTGCTGACGATTCACCCGCCAAGCCAGTGAACATTACTGCTGGCACCCCA
>CAZEIY010000077.1:0-1302 GCA_964512375.1 uncultured Rickettsiales bacterium
CTGCGACATGACCACCGACGGCGGCGGGTGGACTCTCATGCTGGCCTACGACCATGCCGCGGGTACCAACCCGGCACTTGTCGGCTCAACTCTGCCTACGGATCCGACGAACGGATTCTCACACACGTACCTGACGGAGTTGGGCGTCCCCTCGGGGAGCGTGAATGACATTCGCTTCTACTGTACGAGCTCTCTTCACAACCGCGTCATTGACTTCAAGACCTCGCAAGCTTCGGTCCTCGACATTGCCTATAACGGTTCGGGTACTACAACGTCAAGTGACTGGACTGGTGGCACCACGTTGTTGGACGCTCACACAGGGAATCTTCCATTGGCGACCAATAACGCCGGCGGAGCGTCCTTCGCCGGCACGTTCCTGTTCTATAGAACCAATGAGTACCACTGGGCCATACGAGGCCAGGCGAGTACGCAGTGGTGGGAGTGTGACGATCCCCACGTGGCATCACACGACACCCACCATCAGATCTGGTTCAGGTAGTTGCTGAGCCGTAGCTCTAGGCCGACGTATCGCGACCCCACCTGAACGGACTGTGGTCGGCGGGGGCTACCTGATCAGAGATTGATCCCGGCGCCGGCCCAGACGCGACCGTTGAAGTGGGCGCCCAGGAAGCCGGCCTCAGCCTGTACGCGAATGATCAGAGGGGAGCCGCTCTTCAGGGTGAAGTCGATGCCGCCCTGGATCATTACTCCGCCCAGGTGCTCGGGATTAGATAGCCCATCGCGGTTATGGGCGTATTGGCCGACGATGCGCGCGTAGGGTGCGAAGCGGCCCAGGCGCTGCACGCCGACACCTCCGCCGATCGGCACGAAGCCGGTGGGGCCGATGATCGGCTCCTCGCCCTCGGCCACGGGGAACTCGGCGATTGCTCCCAGGGACGGACGCAGGAACAGGACCGCGTGTAGTGGGCCGAAGAATTGGTAGGTGACGTCGATGGCCAGCACTGCGTAGCCGAAGGGGTCGGCGTAGTGGAAGCCAGCCCCCAGTACCGCACGGAAGGGTTGCTGCGCATAGCTCTTGGCGAGCGGGGCGGTCGTCAGTGTGCCGCGGCTCTCGCCGGGTGCGGGTTCGGCACGCGGAGTTGCGCCGCTGGGCGGTGGGGCCGGAGTCCCGGCGCCTGGCTCGGAATCGGCACTTACTCGCGGCTTAGCCTTTCGGGGCCTGGTGGTGCGCTCTCGGCTCTTCTCAGCGGTGGTCTCGCCCTTGCCTTTGTCCTTGTCCTTCTTGCCGTCTTCGGTCGTCGTGCTCGCAGTAGGCGGGGTGGTCTTCGAGGCGACAGGACC
>CAZEIY010000077.1:1312-13573 GCA_964512375.1 uncultured Rickettsiales bacterium
CCTCGCCCTCGTCCTCGTCCTCGTCCTCGTCCTCGTCCTCGTCCCAATCCTCAGTCTGATCGGCGTTGCTCGTAGATTCGGTCTTGGAAGCTGCTACCGGCGGCTTGTTCTGTGTTGCCGCCTCTCGAGTCGCTGGTCCAGACTGAGGCGCTTTGGCCGCGTCCTTGCCCTTCTTGCCCTTGTTCCGCCGGGTCTTGCGCCGATTTGCGGTGCTCTTGCCCAACTCCCAGCGCTTGTGCCCTTCGCCGAGCGCAGGCCAGGTAGATGCTGCAACCAGTCGGCCGCGATAGTGCAGCACGTGGATGTCACCCTGTTGCCCACGGAACTCGGCCACCAGCATCAAGGACATGGCTTGTTCGCCGCCGGGTGACCGGCCTGCGTCAGCCCAGACTGCGCGGCCCGCTCCAGGAAAGATTACCGCTGAGAAACGAGAGCGAATGCGCACCCACATGCCCTTCAATTCGTCATTCTTGCGAACCTGGATCAGGTGCAGCCCGGGTCGAACGACGACGCCGATGCTGTGTTCTTGCTGGCGCTTCACACCATCGACGTACACCTCTTCGACCCCGGGTCCACCCCAGATGAAGATGCGCCCGTCGGGCAATGTCTTGATCCGTCGCCGGGCGGCATCAAGCATGTCGGAGTGAGCTCGCGGGAAGCCTCGCTCCCCTGCGTAGTCGGGCACGAATGCCAGCGACTCGGCCATGGACTTCTCGGCGAGGGGGTCGCCCATGTCCAGGAGGGTCGCGCCGTGTAGAAAGGACATTCGGGCGAGCTCACCAGCGGCGATGGGCGCGCTGGCGCAGGGAGCGAGAGTGGATAGGATGTCCAGCGATCGCGCCGCGGTCTCCAACTCATAGGCGAACACCGACTCCTCGATGGCATCGAGCTTGCTCTTGATGTCCAGGGTGATCGGTGCGCCTTCGCACTGTTCGATCGTGGCGTGTCCGGTGAGCACACGGGTTGGACCAGACAGTACATCGTTGGACAGCACGAGGGTGGGCGCCTCACCGGTACGCTCGGTGACCCGCGCTGCCGCGTCTCGGTCTTTGTTGACGCCGCCGTTGTGGAGGACGATGTCCGCTCGGGCCGCGGGGCATGCAAGCAGGGCGGCGCAGGCCAGGGTTGCGAGCGCGAGGATGCGAGGGTGGGCGCTGACGCCCCGGAAGCGATTCACCTGGCCCTCTCGTCGATCTCGTAGAAGTTGACGGAATGGGGTGAGTTCTTGCCGGCCTTGATGGTGACCGTCTTGACGCCGGAATCCTTCTTGAAGTCCTTGCACTCTTCGGCGTCGTCGCAGATGAAGCGAATGCGGTGGGTGCCGACCGGTAGCCAGACTCCCTTTCGGGTCTCGTCGGTGGTTCCGAGAGGCACCCCACCTGCCGGAGCAGGGCCGTCTTTGGCCCATGGGCATGGACAACTGTGGCTGACGACCCGGCAGCGGGGCCTCGCGCTCAGGCGAACGAAGCCCTTGCCACTATGGTCCGCATCGTCGCCGGCTGCTTTAGCGTCGACCGATGATGTCGTCTGGTTGCCAGGCGTGGCCGTAGCGCTCTTAGCGCTGCTTACAGACGCACTGGCCTTCTTCTCTTGCGAGGTGGCAGGCGTGTGCTTCGCTTGCTTGCTGTTGGAGGTGGTCTTCGGCTTCTTCCTGGCGCTCACTGCGGGCGCTGTTGCTGGTGTTAGTGGCTGCGCGGAGTTTGCAACAGGCTCACCCTGAATCTCGCTCATGCTGGCGCTGGCAGGGGCGTTGTTATCTGCGGTCTCGCTATCTGCGGGCGGCATCGCCTCGTCACCTGAGGCTGCTGCTGCCTCGTCGGCGGCATCCGGTCGGTTGGCGGTCCTGGGGACCTCATCAGAGACGATCTTGATCTCTGAACTGTTGGTCTGGATGGCGACCGAAGCGCCCTCGTCCCCATGCTCGGTCGGAGCATCGCCACCGGAGCGAGCAAACCAGGCAATCAGTCCCACCAGGCCCAGCACAATCACGGCGGCAAGGAGGCCCGTGGAGGTTCCACTCGAGATGTCCTTCTTGCTGGGAGGAGCAACGGGCCGCCGCCGTCGTCGCTGGCGGTAGTTGCCGCTTCGGACCACCTCGGTGTCGGTTACGGTGACGTCGTATCCGCCGGTATCGTCGCCATTGAAGAGTCGCCCACCTGGGGTGGTATCGGCGTCTACATCGGGCTCATCGAACCCCTTCTTCCGACCACTGGCTTCGTGCGCTGGCATCCCGTCGAGCGTCTGCGGATGAGCGCTCACAGGCGTCGAAAAGGGCTCGGTGCTCTCTTCCTGGTTGGATGGCTGTTGGAGGATGGGTTGGGATCTGCTGATCGGCCCGAGACGCTGCACCACATCGGAGCCAAAAGAGCGGACTGTGCCAGTGACGACGCCCATTCCTCGGGTCAGGGGAACCGTCTCGGGAGGGACCAACTCTGAGCCGGGCTCGTCATCTGCGACCGCGCCGGTCGACATGCCGAAGAACTCGTGGGTTCCCGAGCCACCGGCCCTGGAGTCCTCAGGAACGGATTCGGCGGGCCGTTGGGCGGCTACGTGCTCGCTCTCAAACGTCACCTGTCGGTCGACAGCAGCGTCTTCTACTTCGTGGGCCCAGAAGTCTCGGTTCTCGGCGGGGGGGTGCAGACTGCGCAGGCGCTCAAGCTGCTGACTGAAGTCGGCGGCGGTGTCCGGTCGGTACGAGCAATCTTTCTGTAGAGCAGCGCGCAGTAGGCCAAGCCATCCGACGATCGCTTCCTGGGACAGTTCGCCATTGTGGCCCCCCTCGAGGTGGGTGCGCAGCACGGTGAGGCGCTCTTCGATATCCATCTCGAAGGCCGTGTGCATGGCCCGTACCAGCTCTGCCGCGGTGTTGACCTCGACGTCGAGCAATCTCGTTCCCAGCAGCAATTCGAACAGGATGGTTCCCAGCGAGTAGATGTCGGAGCGGCCGTCAAGCGGGTCTCCGGCCAGCTGCTCGGGACTCATGTAGAAGACCGTGCCCTTGGTCTGGCCTTCCTGGGTGCGTTGTGCGAGCCGATCGTCTTCGGTGGCCTTGGCAATGCCGAAGTCGAGCACCTTGACCTGTCCGCGGAAGTTCACCATGAGGTTCTGTGGCTTCAGGTCACGGTGAACGATGCAGACCTTAGAGCCGTCGCGGCTCTCAAGCGCGTGGGCATGCGCCAGGGCGTCTGAGACCATCAGCCCCATATGCAGCACTGCTGTAGCGGGGATCGACCCTGCCTTGTCTCGTCGCCGGCGCAGGATCGTGGAGACATCGGTGCCACGTACGCACTCCATCACCATGAAGTACACGTCGCCCAGCACGTCGTGCTCGATGTGTTTGAAGTCGACGACCTTGACGATGTTCGGGTGGTCGAGCTGGCTGAGAATACGGGCTTCGTCAGCCAACTGGTGCGCGACGTTTGGGTTGTCAGCGACGACGTTGGCCTCAAGAACCTTGACCGCGAAGTCCGAGACGAAGCCCATGTCGCCACGGACCTCAGCACGATAGACCTGGCCGAAGGCACCGACTCCAATGCGGTGTACCAGCGTGTACCGGTCGAGCTGGAAGGGCAGCTTCATCGTCTCAGTCCAAAGCGTGCGCGGCGCACGGTGCATAGAGCAGCGAAAAGCAGAGCGAACAGGGCCGAAGCCGGCGTTGCGGAGTCGCCATCGCCAGCGAAACTGCAGTCGAGAATGCAGCCATAGGGGATGTTGTGGCCAGGTACCGGGCCGTCATCGCAGTTGGGGTTTTCATCGATCCGCTCATCGCAGTCGTTGTCGTAGCCGTCGCAGATCTCGCTCACGCCCGGAGCGATGCTCTCAACGCTGTCATTGCAGTCGCCGTCGCACGAGGAGATGCCGTCACCGTCGCGGTCACTGGGGTTGAGGGTAGCGTCGTTGTCGTCGCAATCGGGTGGCGTTCCGCAGGGGCTGCTTCCGTCGCCGTCATCATCAACAGATTCTTCGGTTAAGGGGTCGCAGTCGTTGTCGAGGCCGTCGCAGAGCTCGGGCGCGCCTGGGAAGATATCGAAGTTGCCATCGTCGCAGTCGTCGTTGCTCTCTCCGTACCCATCGGGCCGGTTGCACGCATTGAGTGGTACCGAGACGGCGCTGGTGCCGTGTCCGTCACCGTCGAGGTCGGGATACCAGGTGCGCTCCCCGACGGCCGGTGACTCGTCGATCTCATCATCACAGTCATCGTCTATCGTGTTGCACGATTCCTGTGCTCCCGGGAAGACTGCCGAGTTGTCGTTGTCACAGTCTTCCCACGAACAGGCCCCATCGAAGTCGGTGTCGTCGCAGGACTGAGGGTAGATGGCGATCGCGGAGTGGAGGTCTATGACGTCCTGGCCACATGAACGCAGCAACTCGTGCCCGATGTCGCCGGTGCCGACGGCAGAGGACAGGCCGCCGCCAAAGGTGGTGCCACCGGCGAGCACGGCGTAGTGGAACTCGATGTGGTCGTCCTCTTCGAAGAGCTTGATCTCAAACTGGTTCTTGCCTGGTGCGCCGAAGTGCGGGATCTGGTACCAGGCGATGACCCGGCGGCGCTGACCCGGGGTACCGTAGAGGCTGCTGTACACGCCGCCGTCACCATCGAGCCCCCCGTTGGGGTTGGGGTTCAGGTCCGTCCAGTAGCCCGCTATGGTCGGCTTCGACCACGTCAGCGTCTCACAGTTGCGGTTGGTTCCTGTCGCTGAGTTGGGGCTTCCCTGGTACCAGAAGGCGTGTAGCAGGGGCGAGTCGTCTGGGCCGAAGGTGATGCCGCCGTTGGACTGCACGTGCAGCTGGTTGTAGTCCTGGCCGTAGAAGGTGAAGGTGAAGCCGATGGCGATGGTCGAGGAGGAGTCGTCGTCAAGCACCAGGGGAGCGGCGGAGCTACTCAAGGGAGAAAAGTCCAGGGAGTAGCTGGGGCCGCCTGACTCATCGCTGTCGATCCAGACGTAGCCGAACTCGTCGGGGCCACCCTGATCGGCTGAGGCAGGCGAGGGGATGCAGAGCAGCGTGAGCGCCAGTGGAACGAACAGCGCAGTTTGTTGCAGTGGGTTCCTTGCGGAGCCCCCATCGTCCAGCAATATCATCCGGTCTCAATTCCACGCCTGCGACAGAAGTGGCCGCAGTCGAAGGCTAATTACAGTTCGAAACTATGATGGTCAACCCATTATGACCCGGCGCGCGTGAGCGCGTACACATACGCACGAGGAAAGCGTGACTGAGCACGGCCACCACATGCAGTTCAGTACAACGGTCCGAGGACAAGTAGGGGATCTGGGTATTCCTCTAGCGCTTGTTCACGTTTGCTCGACTCAACGACACCGGGGAGATCGTAGGTCCGCGGTCTGGCCCATGACAACTGGAAGTGAAGGTGGGGAGGCCAGCCACCGTTCTCGTCCTCTGCGCCGAGGTGTCCGAGCACGCTGCCGCGAACGAAGTCCTGCCCTGGATTCAGTTCCTGGATCGACGAGCTGTCCAGGTGGCCATGCAGGGCGAAAAGGGTGACGTCATCGAGTCGATGCCCGGTGATCACGGTGTTGCCGTAGTCGCCCTTCCTGGGGTTGTAGCCGAAGCACTCGATCCAGCCATCCGCGAAGGCGTGTACTGCGGTGCCAACAGGGCCGCCGATGTCGACTCCCATGTGGATGTTGCGCCCCCCATCGAAGAGTTTGCCCTCGTAGGTGTCGGGTCGGACCTCGTTGTAGCGTCCTACGCAGAACGCTGAGGTGCGCGCGGGGCGACGGTCTGGAGGCAGGCTGAGGTCCAGGATGTCATAGCGCTCTGGCAGCTCGATGACGGGATAGAAATCGTGGCTCGAAAATTCGATCATCGCGTTCTCAGAGAGACTCCTCGAAGATCGGGTTCTGTACTCCGTCGTCGCGTACTGCACCTGGCGGGAGCAGCCAGTAACGGTGACTCTTTGCACGAGTACGTTCGGCCATCTCTCTCATCTTCTCGGAGTCCCTCGAGCCGAGCATAAACGTGGGTTCACGTGCGTCCTCGACGCGTCCTCCGCGCTCGAGCTTATCGAGCACCGCACCACCACGTAGGTCGAGTCCATAGACGAACGAGTTGGTTGGGCAGGTGTGATATGGCACGTGCGGTTCGACAATCTCGAGGGCGCCGAAGCGGGTGTGGATACGCAAGGCGAAGTTGTCGAATTGCGCGACGCCCAGACATGAGCGGCAGCCGTAGGCCTTGAGCGAGAGCACCTTGCTGGCGAAGCCCAGTTTCTTGCCCGGAAGCACCGTGGACATCGAGTAGCTCATCCAGCGACCCGGCTGCGCAGTCGGAATGGAGATGGCTTCGGAGATCGGTACCAACCCCTCGTAGGAGCCGATGTCGAGGCGCCACTTGAGCTTCTCTGGGAGCATCGCTGCGGGAACAGCGAAGCCCATGAATGCCGACGGCAGGATGCCGCAGTCGATCTGAACCCAGGCAGGCATTCCCATATCCTTACCGCCGTACGCGAGCCCATTGAGCCGATTGACGAAGTCATGAAAGCGTAGGTGCTCGGGGTCATCCGCGGGGAGCATCAAGAGACTCTCACCAAAGGGAGCGGGATGTAGAAGATCGAGGTTGGCGCGGCTGCCGAATGCGTAGGGGACGAAGCCTTCGGCCACCAGGGAAGCGATGATGTGCATGGCCGGCAACTTTAGCAGGCCCTCAATGCTACCCGTTGGCTATAGTTAGCTTCCCGGCCGAGACGGCGCCTACGATAGGTGGTGGTTTTGGCGAGGATTTTGGTGCGCAGGATGCCTTCCTGCAGCGCCATGGGAGGTTGGATGTCTCGGATTCTCAATGTTCTCATGTTGTCATCCGTGGTTCTGCTTGTCGGTGTGGCGGTTCCCCAATCAGAGGCCCGTGCCTACTCGATAGGGTTCAGTAGCTTAAGCGGCAACCCTCTCACTTACACTGAGGGTGGCTGGCAGTGGATTTCCCTCTATCCCAACAACAGTCCGCACCTGCACGAGCAGAATGGGGGGCTTTACAACCACAATAGTTGCTGCTCCTCGCCGTATCGTCTCAGCCGGACAGACGGGCAACCGTTCACCCTGAACTCATTCCAAAGCATCAACGCTTCGGGGACCTTTTCGTCCAGTAGCGGCGGTTCGCAGAGTATTTCCGGCGGCACGAATAGCTTCTCGGGAAGTCAGTGGACCAATGTGAGCTGGGTCGAGTGGGCTGGCGACGGCGTCCTTGACAACGTGGTTGTCAGTCAGTGTAGCGGTAGCCCCACGGTCTCAGCGGGTGGGCCGTACTCGGTCAATGAGGGCAGCAGCACGACAGTGTCGGCTACGGGTAGTTCGGGCATCTCGTACGCCTGGGACCTGGATGGTAACGGTTCGTACGAGACCAGCGGTCAGGGCGTGACGTTCAATGCGGGAAGCTACGACGGCCCGGACCAGCGCACCATCGCGGTTCAGGGCAGCAGCGCCTGCGGGAGCGCCATCGACACGGCGACGGTAACGCTGAACAATGTTGCGCCCAGCATCAACTCCATGAGTGCCCCGCCTGGGCTTGAGGGCAGCACCCTCAATTTCTCGGCGTCGGCCTCCGATCCGGGGCCTGATACGCTCAGCTACGCCTGGAGTTTTGGCGACGGCACCAGCGGAACTGGAGCCAGTCCACAGCATGCCTATGGGGCGGACGGGAGCTACACAGTGACTGTCACCGTGACCGACGGTGACGGTGGGGCAGATACCGATACTCGTACGGTGTTGGTGAGCAACGGTCACCCCGTTATCAGTAACCTGGTGGGTGACTCTACTGGTGCTGAGGGGGAGTCTCTATCGTGGACTGCGGTGGCCAGCGATCCTGGTGGTGACCCCCTGACCTATACCTGGAACTTTGGCGATGGTAGCTCGCCGGTCTCTGGCGGCATGATGGTGGCCAATCACACGTATGCCAATGAGGGCAGCTACCAGGTGTCGGTGGTGGTGAGTGATGGTGACGGTGGTTCGGCAACGGACCTGATGACCGTGGTCATAAGCAACAGCGCGCCGTTGCTGTCGAACCTTACCGGTACCGCTTCGGGACTCGAAGGCGACACGTATAGCTACTCAGTGAGTGCGGCAGACGCAGGCAGCGGTGATGTACTCTCTTACAGTTGGAACTTCGGCGATGGCACCGCGCCGGTGGTCGAGCCTAACGGACAGGTCACTCACGTGTACGCCGATGACGGCACCTTCGGAGTGACCGTCACGGTGACTGACAATGCGTCACCGCCGGCATCCGACAGCGAGACCATGCTGGTTGTGGTCAGCAACGTCGCTCCCCAGCTCAGCAGCGTCAATGCCGCTGGCGGCAACGAAGGAGAAGTCCTCACTTTCTCTGCGGCAGCGACCGACCCCGGCTCGGAGACCCTGGTCTACACCTGGACGATGGGCGATGGCACGACGCACACCGGGGCCAGCGTGACCCATGCCTATCTCGACGATGGCACCTACTCGTTGAATCTGGAGGTCAGTGACGGCGACGGCGGGACTGACACTTCGAGCGCCA
Organism: uncultured Rickettsiales bacterium; assembly: GCA_964512375.1. Taxonomy (GTDB): domain Bacteria; phylum Myxococcota_A; class UBA796; order UBA9615; family UBA9615; genus UBA6601. Next base: position 9,812 of record CAZEIY010000077.1, read on the forward strand.
GCATCATTGTCTTGAACGTTGCCCCGACGATCACTTCGGCATCCATGCCCGGTGGAGATGAGGGTGACACTCTACTCTTTGACGTGGTGGCGACTGATCCCGGCGCTGACACTCTCACCTACAGTTGGGACTTCGGCGACGGTACTACCGACGTGGGGACAAGCCTCACCCATGTCTTCGCTGACAACGGCACCTTCACCGTGGAAGTCACTGTGAGTGACGGTGACGGCGGCACCACGTCGAGCAGTTCTCAGGTCACTATCGTCAATGTTACTCCCATCATCGATTCCATGGTCGGTCCATCGAGTACGGATGAGGGCCAGATCGTCACCTTCACTGCGGGGGTCAGCGATCCGTCGAGCGCGGATATTTCGTCGATGAGCTACACCTGGAATTGGGGTGATGGCACTTCAGATTCGACCGGAGCCAGCCCGGATCATGCCTTCCCCGACGATGGCAGCTACACCGTGTTGCTGAGCGTGAGCGACGGTACCGAGACGGTGACTCAGAATCATGTCGTCACCGTGTCCAACGTGGCGCCCGAGTTCACGTCGATTCCACCGGAGACTGCCGAGGAGGATGTGCTCTATAGCTATCTGCCTATCGTCGAAGATCCCGGCGACGAGGTCTTCACCTGGAGTCTTGCCGCGTCTGCGCCGTCTGGAATGGCTATGGACTCGACCACCGGTGAGCTGACCTGGACCCCCGGTTATGCCGATACCCTGATCGGCTCTTTCGCGGTGACTCTCGCAGTTGATGACGGCGACGGGGCTTCGGACGGTCAGACCTGGACCATTGTGGTCGATTTCATGGATTCGGATGGAGACGGACTATCAGACACCTGGGAGACCAATAATGGACTCGACCCGGCAGACTCAAGTGACGCGAATGACGACGCCGATGGCGATGGTCTGAGCAACGCGGACGAGTACGCTTCTGGTCAGGACCCGAACTCTTTTGACGGACCCGAGGCGCCGGTTCCAGTAAGCCCGCTGACTGGCGAGGAGGCGATCGAAGCCGCTCCGGATCTCGTCGTTACAAACGCCGTCGACCCTCAGGGTGACGAACTGCTCTACAAGTTCGAGATATACGCTGACTCCGGTCTCGTGGTGCGGGTGAGCAACTCAGTGTGGACCGCTGAGGAGGCTATAGAGACCACCTGGAAGGTGGATGTCCCCTTGACGGAGAACGTTGTCTATTGGTGGCGCGCGCGTGCGGCGGATGCTTGGGCGGAGGGTCCCTGGAGCGAGGTCCAGGAGTTTATGGTCAATATCGTCAACGATGAGCCAGGCGTGCCAACTCCTGTCTATCCGGTCGGCGGCCAGACGGTCGCAGACGCTGCGCTGAGCATGCAGTGGGCACCCGCTGAGGATGTGGATGACGACGAACTGAGCTACTCAGTGGTGATCTTCGCTGAGGATCTCGAGACGGTCGTCGCTGAGACAGACTCTGTGGCCATCGACGAGACCGAGGTCAACGGCAGCTGGCAGGTCGATGTCGCGCTCGCCGAGGACACCAGCTATGCCTGGAGTGTCATGGCTACCGACGAGCATGGCCTCGAGGGGCAATGGTCAGTACCTGAGCCTTTCTTCTACACGCTCAGTGATTCGCCTCCCGAAGGCGTCGAGCTCATCAGCCCTGCGGATGGATCGAGCATTGCGGACCGCTCCCCGACCCTTGTTGCCACAGCCGGAAGTGATGCTGAGGGCGAGATTGCGGAGTACCACTTCGAGGTCGACTCGGTGGCCACCTTCGACGTCTCCGCGTACAGCGCAGTCGTCTTGCCGGCTCAGGTGACCAGTGACGGCGAGGTCAAGTGGAGGCTGTCTGAAGATAGCGTCGAGCTGGAAGAGAATGCGATCTCTTATGCGCGAGTCTGGGCGGTTGATGAGGCGGGTATTGCCTCGGCTCCCCACACCATCAGCTTCGAGGTGCGCGGCGATAATGATCCGCCGGCTGTGCCGACGCTGCTCTCGCCCGAAGATGGGGCGGTGGCTGATTCGGTTACTCCGGCGCTCGAGGCTTCGGTGACGGAGGACCCTGAAGGGGATCTCGTCTTCTACGATTTCGTTGTGGCCACAGACGCAGAGTTGAGCGATGTCGTTGCTGGCGGCGAGGGTCTCGGACTGCTTGGCGGTACCGGTCCTCTGGGTACTGACGACGCGACCTCCTGGCGTGTCGACACCAACCTCAACGGAGATCTGTACTGGTCGGCTCGTGCTGTTGATGAGTTTGGCGCAGCTTCAGAGTGGGCTCTGCCCTTCAGCCTCACCGTGCAAGGTGGAGAGCCCGAAGTAGTGGTTCCCGATGAAGTCCTGGGTGGCGGAGGACCGGTGGACTGTTCGTGCAGCTCCAGCATCGTCGCAGCGAGCTCTTCGGGGCACGCAGCCTTGCTACTTCTGCTCCTCCTGCCGCTGACCGCTCGTCGCCGTCGCCGTCACTGAGGGCACTCCTCAGGGCGTCGAGCCAGCGGCTGAGTACGCTTCTGCGCTGAATTGTTGCCGTCGCCGGTATGATGGAGTTCGTGAAGGACCGTCTACTGCGCGCCATCACTGCTGATGGCTGTTATCGGATCGTCGTCTGCCGTACCGATCGGCTGGTGGCAGATGCTGCTCGTCGTCATGACTGCAGTCCGCTTGCTGCCCGCGCTCTTGCTCGCGCGCTCACGGCCACCGCGCTCTTTGCGACCACCGATCAGGACTACCACCGCATCGGTGTTCAATGGATGGGCCGTGGACCGCTTCGCTCCATTCACACCGATGCCCGGCCCGGGGGCATCCTGCGCGGCTACGTAGGTGATCCGAGCAGTGACGGGGTTGAGATCTCCGATGCTCTAGGCGGTGGCCTGATTGCAGTGATTCGCCAGGATGAGGCGGGCACGTTCACCCAGGGCACGTTGCCGCTCAGCAACGGCAACGTAGATGAGGACCTTGAGGGCTATCTGCGCCGAAGCGAGCAGATCCCATCCCGGCTGCGGGTGGTCATGGAGTGCGACTCCCACGGCCGGCCAACTCAGGTAGCGGGCGTGCTGGTACAGCCCCTTCCTGGCGGCGCTGGCGATGCTCTGCTCGGTGATGGCGGGGCGGTAAGTGCTGAACTGTTGGCCCGAAGCCTTCATGCCGGGCAGGAGCCCGAGGACATTCTCAACCAGGTGCTACCGGACGAGCAGGTGCAGGTGCTCAGTGAGGAGTCGCTGGCGTTCTCATGTGCCTGCAACCAGGACCGTGTCGAGCGCGGCGTCGCCATGCTGGGACGAGACGAGCTGCTCGAGATGATCGCTGACGGCCAGTCGGCAGAGGTGCGCTGTGACTTCTGTGGGGAGGACTACGTGGTCACCGTCGAGGGCCTGTGTAGTTTGGTCGATGAACTTGGTGACGGTGGTAACTAGTCGGGTTCAGAGGTCCTTACAGCAGCGGACTTCGTTGCCATTAGACCAATGCTCGCGGTTGATGCCAATGTCGTTACAACGCTCCGCCCGTTTCGCGTCGCAGCACCTGCCAGCCGTCTCAAAGATCCATTCCCAGCCCGAGTTGTGCATGCCGGAGATGCTTGGCGCGTTGCCGTCTCTGGCTGTTTGGCAACCCATCATCCACTCCCCTCCGGTGCAGAGGCGCAGGCCCGCTGGTCGGCCGTTGTCGTTGCTATTGTAGGTGGGGTCTTGGCAGCGTCTCATTGCGTCCTGCCAATTGGAGTTGCCGCTGCGCTGGTTGTTTTCGATGCAGTAGTCCGCTACCTGAGTCATGCCGGTGGGGCAATTGCCCG
>CAZEIY010000078.1:0-13571 GCA_964512375.1 uncultured Rickettsiales bacterium
GGTCTTTCCTCGTTGCTTTACAGCCTGCCGGAGCCGGTGTCCGACCTCAGGTCATCAAGGCCCTCGCGGAGGGTGGCGATCGCTGCTGCGCTCGTGCCGCAGCAGCCGCCGACGACGGCAATGCCCGCTCGTGCCAGAGCGAGCTGGTTGTCTGCAAAGCTCGCAACCGTCTCGGGGTAGGCGAGCTTCCCCAGCTGCTCAGTCGGCTGACCAGCGCAGGGCTGCACAACCAGAGGAAGTCCGGTCATCGTGAGAGCGGACATTGCCAGCAGGCGCGCCTGCTGTGAGTCCAGGTTGCAGTTCAGGCCGACCGCAGTGGCTCCTACCGTCTCGAGTGCATTCAGGCATTCCTCGAGGCTGTTTCCAGCAAGAGATTGAAAGCTGTCCCCGGCCTGGCCAAAGGTCATCGACGCGATCACCGGTAGCGCTGATCGTCGCGCCCCCACAACCGCAGCGCGCGCCTCACGAACATCACACATGGTCTCGATAGAGATGAGATCGGCGCCGGCTTCAGCCAGCGCCAGGGCAGCCTCGGCGAAGAGGTCACAGAGCTGGTCTTCATCGGGAGTGTCTGAGTCCAGCCAGGCGAAGGCCGGGCCGATGTTCCCAGCAACGAGCACCTTCCGTTTGGGGTCAGGGATGGCGTCGACGACCTCTCTCGCGAGCTTCGCTGCGAGCGTGCACAGCTCGACTGTTCGACCTGCCAGCTGGTCGTGCTGCGCCAGGCGCGCGCGGTTGGCGCCGAAGCTGGCCGTCTGGATGATGTCAGAGCCTGCGTCGATAAATGAGCGATGGACACGGGAGATCTGCTCGGGCTGCTCGAGGAGCCACAGCTCTGGAGCCTGTCCAGGCACGAGGCCTCTCTCGATGAGGGCTGAGCCCATCCCGCCGTCCAGCAGCAGCGGGAAGTCCTGGAGCACTACTTCTTCCTGACCCAGCGGAAGCCATCCATGATCGCGACCTCGTCGTACTCGTACTCGAAGCCGGTAGCCTTGCGAAAGGCTGAACCGTCGATGACTACCGGGTGCTTGATGTGCTCCAGCGCGCCGGGGGGAAGCTTGGGAAAGCCGAAGCGTCCCAACACGTGTCGGAACAAGGGCTCTGGGATCGGGATTGGCTGACGGTTGGTGCCAAAACACAGGTGGTTGAGGGGCACCGGGGGTGGGCCTTCGACGTTAAACACGCCCCGCAGTTTCTTCTCAAGCGCCAGCCGAATAGCCAGCGCAGCATCTCGCTCGTGGATGAACTGAAAGAGGGGGTCAAAGCCGGCCACTGTGGGCACCCGATGCCCAGACAAGAACCCGCCCAGCGTGCCTCGCCCAGACGGCCCGAGGGCGTAGACGATGCGTAGGACCGAGGTGTTGAGCTTGGGCCAGCGCCAGAGGGCGGCTCCAGCGAAGAGGTCGGCCGCGACCAGATCTGCCAGCTCGGGGAACGTGGCTGCACCGAGGGGGGGCTCTTCCTCGGTGCGATACAGCGGGGCATCGGGTGCTGCGCCATAGACGGTGTGTCTGCCTACGAAGACGGCGGTCTTCACATTGTGCTTGTGGCAGTGGTCAAAGATGGCCCTGGTACCGCCCAGGTTGATGCGGAATCGCTCGCTGGGGCTGGCGCTGAAGTGAGTGACGGTCGCCAGGTGGACCAGCGCATCGGGCTTGAAGGTTCTAAAGACGTCCTCGGCCGGACGCTTACGAATATCCGCCTGCACGACTTCGACGCCGTCCGGTGCATCAGGCCATGGACGCCGGTCGATGCCCCTGACCTTATGGCCCTTTCCGAGCAGCTGTTCGGTGACGGCCTGGCCGAGGCCGCCGGTAATGCCAGTGACCAGGACCTTCACTCTGTCACCTGTCCCGCTTGCTCGCGGATAAGCCGCTCTCGGCGAGTGACCCGCCCTTCGGCGATGAGCTGGTCGACGCGCTCGCGCACCTCGGCGACGTACTTCTCAATGACGTCATCCGCTTCGCTGCCGTCGCCGTCGAAGCTCATGGGCTCGCCGTAGTGAATCGAACAGCGAATGGGAAGCGGCACGGGCACGATGTGTGCTGGCACAGGGACATAGGGGGCGCCCATAAGCTGCGCGAGCGGCTTGAGGTGCCAGAGCGTTGGATAGGCTTCTTCGCCGCCGATAAAGGCGAAGGGGATAATTGGAGCGCCCGTCTGCAGCGCAATGCGCATGAAACCCGTGCCGAAGCGCACGGTCTGATAGCGGTCTTTGTAGAGCTTTCCGATGCCACGAACGCCCTCGGGAAAGATCATAAGGAGGCGGTCATCCTGGAGCAGGCGGACCGCGTGTTGTGGGAGCCCGGGCAGCTGGCCCATGCGAGAGAACATGGGAGAGAGCATCGGCCAGTACTGAGCGAACTTCTCGACCATTCCGTGCAGCAGACGCGGGGGCTCCATCTCGAAGAAGACCGAAGCCAGGACCATCGCGGCGTCAACAGGGATTCCACCGCTGTGGTTGCCGATGACCATCCCTGGACCCTTCTTGGGGATGTTGTCGATGCCGTGGACCTGTACGCGGAAGTAGTGACGGTAGGCAGGAGCCAGCACCGAAAAGACAAAGCCGAGGTGGTCGCGGGACACGCCGTAGGGGTCGAGGCCGTAGCGATTGAAGGGCAAGGTCATGCGCCCCAGTCGCTCTTTTACCTCAGAATCAGTCAGCTTCTGCCACATGGTCTCAGCATACACCCCGGTCGGCTCTCAGAGTCCGTAGGGACCTCTGGCCGGAGACGGAGAGTAGCGCACTGCGGCCCTGACCGCGCAGGTTCAGGGTAGGAGGCCTGCCTCAAGGAGGCCTGGAGATACCTGCTGAAATTGGGCGAGGTCTTCGCAGGCTTCTGCAGCAAGTGGATGCTCAGCTGCCGTGTAACAGCTACATCGCTTACGCAGGAAGCCAGCGTGCCAGGGAGGCCACGGCTCGAACACGCCGAAAGCAGTCGAGCACATTGCAGACTCTCGGGTAGCCAGGGAAATCTGGAGTCGGACGTCCTTGCGGCTTTCCTCGAGGATGCGAGCAGCGAAAGGAGCGTCGAGGGCAGCGAAGAGAGCGGGAGCCAGAGCACGGTCCTTTCGGCTCAGTTCCACGGCGAGGTCAAGGGCTCGAGCCATCACCACCGTGTGGACCCATGGGGTGTCGCGGAAGAGCAGGAACGCTCTGGTCAGTTCGGCGGCTCCGCGCTCGGGCTGTCCAGCCCTGGCGAACATGCGAGCCGAAATCGCTGCCGCTTCTACTGGCCTTCTCTCGTGCAGAGCAGGTAACAAGTCCGCTGTCTCGAGCTGGGCCTGTTCTGCGAGGCACTCCACCACCAGCAGGAAGTCGATGTCGCTATTGGGCGCCTGGTCCTGGCTGAACCAGTGGGTACAAGCGGCCACGAGGTCTTCCCGAGCATAGGCGGTGCGTGCCCGGGTTCTGGCAGCTATCGGCTCATTGCCGGCTCCCTGGGTTGAAGGTGCGCCTCCCATCGCGAGGTCGCGAGCCCCTGCCAGATCCAGTACTCGATGCCAGTCCACGCCTTCGAGTCCAGGGGGGCGATGCTGGCCCCTACTTGTGGCCAGTTGCTGCAGCCCCGGAATGGAGAACAACCCGGTACGTCCAGCATTGCGGGCAAAGCCGAATTCGATGATGGGGCGGTCGTCGGTGTTGATCCAGCCGCGTTCGGCCTCAGCCACAGCGCGCGCGAAGTCGGCGTTGGCCAGGTAGGCGCTGTACAGCCCCTCGACTCCGGAGACTCCCCAGGTGTAGCGCAGACCATCGGCGAAGGGGTGCTCGGAGAGGCGTCGCTGCAGGCGCTCCCGGTCGTGGTCGATGGGGCCTTTCGACGCGGTGAATGCCATGTCGTAATAGTGGACCTTCCAGGTCTCTACCACCGAAAACGCGGACGCGATCGTGGCATAGGCGGTGCGCACCAGCTCGGGGTCGACGTGGTAGCCCTGAAACCACTGCACGAAGATGCCGCCCTCTTTGAGTCGGTCCTGGACTCCGTTATAGAACTCCTGGCTGAAGAGGCTGGCTATGCCCGCCCGGTAGGGATTGGAAGGCTCCGAGAAGATGATGTCGTAGCGTTCTTCGGAGGTGAGCAGGTGTTCTCTACCGTCACCGATGATGACGTTGACCTTGGGGTCGTCCGGGACATCGAAGTTGACGTCGCGGCAGGCCTCTGCGACCTCGAGAATCGCCGGCTCAATCTCGACCACATCGACCCTCTCAATACCCTCCACCTGGGCGAGCCAGCCCGCGGTGGTGCCGGTTCCGTGTCCGATGACCAGCACAGTACGAGGAGCAGGGTGTAGCGCTGCAGGTAGTAGGCCTGACATAACCATGGTGGCCGCGTCCCCGCGGGCGCTACCGTCGGACTTGCCATTAACGATGAAGGTCCAGCCGTTGGTGTCATCGAGTGCGACGCTGCTCTCTCGGCCATCGGCCTCCCAGCGCAGGTTCCGGTTGTGCGCGTGGATGCTGTCCTTGAAACCATTCCGATCTTGGAAGTCGACCTCGAGCATGCCAAGACCGATGGGGCTATGACGCCAGAAGGCGCTTGGTCCCGGTGTGCAGAGCAGCAACAGTCCGACGAGCCCCAGTAGGAGGGCGGTGACGGGCTTGCCGTGGCGCTGTGCATCTCGCAAGGCCAACACGGAGGCGATGGTGGCCAGCAGCAGGAGCGCCACTGCGGACGCCCGCCAGGTGCCAGGTGCCGACAGCACGGGGATGATGCCGAATCCGCCGACTACCGAGCCCAGGATAGCGCCCGCAGTGTTCCAGCCGTAGCAGAGCCCGACTTCCCTGCCGATGCGCCGGTCATCGTTGCCGAGAATGGAAATCAGCAGCGGGAACTGGTAGCCCGAGACGAGGGCTGCGGGGAGTACCACGACGCTGATTACGGTGAGCCAGGTCACAATCAGTCCGACAAAGCCGAGGTCGCGCAGGCCTTGAAGGACGCTGGCGAACATGGCCAGTGAGTCCCCCATGGCGAATGGGATCATCAAGAGCACCGCCTCGAGAGCACAGGTCGTCGCGAATGCGGACAGCCCTGGGCGTCGCTGGGTGCTTCCGCTGCCATAGAGGAGACTGCCCAGACCCAGCCCGAGCAGAGCTACAGCGAGGATGAGCCCGAAGGTGTACGAGGAGCCACCGAGCAGCGGCGAGAGCATGCGGTACCAGACCAGCTCCATGAGGAGGAACACACCGCCGACGACGGCGGCTGCGGGAAGGATGAACGGCAGGCCCTGGATAGAGCTGAGCAGGCCTCCCTTCTCGGGCAAGGTAGCTTCGTCCCCTGCCGAAGATTCAGGGAGGCTAGAAGCCGGGGGTCGATCTCCACGGCGGTTTGCCAGATGCGATGCAAGGACGACGACAAGCCCATTGATGGCAGCGGCCGCCCAGATGGACTTGCGGATGCCGAGGACCTCGAGACTCCACAGCGTGGTGCATAGAGCGCCGAGCACTGCGCCCAGCGTGTTGGAACCATAGAGAATCCCAAGGTAGCGTCGGCCCGTATCTTGTGTTTGCTCAGAGAGCTCTGACGCAGCGCGCGCCACCGCAGGCAGGGTTCCCCCCATGAGGAACGTGGGAATCCCGAGTACCAGAGCCGAGAGGGTGAGCCGGAGCAGGTTGCCACCCACGTCACCGAGACCAGCAGTGCCTCCGAGTCCCAGGTACACGGCTCGGACCGCGAGCACGAGGAACGGGCTGGCAGCCGCCGCGAGAGTGATCCCCAACTCGAGGCGCGCATACATGGCGATAGGGTTGTGGCTTCGGTCGGCGCGGCGTCCAAGGAGCAGCGCGCCGAAGCCGAGACCTGCCATGAAGATGGCGACCACGGCCGCCTGAGCAGCTGTTGACGAGCCGAAGACCAGCCGCAGGAGTCTCAGCCATGCGACCTGGTAGACGAGCGCGCAGAACCCCGAGCCGAAGAGCAGAAGCGAGACAGGGAGGACTCCGATCAGCGGCGCTCCTTCCGGCTCGCTCGCGTCCTGAGTCATCGGGGCGATCTCGGGTCTCGTCATGCTGATTGTCGCGGGTTCTAGCTTAGTCGAGCAGGTCGAGCACGTAGTCCGCCTCGAACGGCCAGAGGTCGGAGTTGACGATGCTCAATTCGCGGTCGAGAACGACGTAGGTGGGGTAGCCCGTGCCGGCGTAGGGATTCTGCGTCTTGTCGCCGTCGGCGAGAACCGGGTGCTCCAAGCTGAATTCTTCCACCCAGGTGTCGAGATCAGCATCCGTTGGTGGATCGCCGAAGTCGTTCTCCTGCATCGCTGCAAGAAGTACGACTTCACCCCCGCCCTCCTCCCAGAGCTCCTGGCCATGCGGGGCGTTGGCCCGGCAGGGGCCGCACCACTGCGCGAACACATCGATGACCACGACCTTGCCGTAGAACTGATGGATCTCGACCTCGTCTCCATGTTGGTCGATCAGAGTGGCATTGCCCGCAGTGTCACCGACGCTCCGGCCCGTGCCTTCGAAGCCATCGGGGAGCGCGCAGGGCAGCGCTTGCCACCAGGTATTCGATGGCCAGGATCGGTCGCTCAGTCCATCGTCAGCGCCGTCAACACAGTCGTTGTCGATGCCGTCGCAGACTTCGTCGGCATCGGGATGGACTGTGGCGTCCAGATCGTTGCAGTCCTCTCCCTCGCCGAAGCCGTCCTTGTCCTCATCGACGATGCAAGCGCTACCCAGAAGTGTCGTCGTCAGGATGAAGAGCGCTAGATATTGATGCTTAGACATGGTTGGCTCCAGTTGGCCTGCAAGCCTAGACCAAGGGGAGGTGTGCTGTCAGGGGATGAAGGCGGTTGGAGGTGCACTGGCGGGACAGTGCGCGCTTCATTCTGCTTCTGGTGGTGAGTCAGCTGGCACCTGTGGCGCATTGTCATCCGTTGCTCCTTCACCGCTCTCGCCACGGCCGCGACCACCACGTCTCCTTCTGCGTCGTCGCTTGTTGCCGCTTCCCTCAGCCTGTTCGCCCTCGGCGCGGGCCTTCCGTGCTGCTTCAAATTCCTCAACCTGCTCGACCAGCGCTGCTCCCCAATCCTTGATCTGCCAGCGGCGGATTTCAGGAATGCGGCTCAGCTCAGAGACTTCGCTCGGCTGAAGGGAAGCAACACCCTTGAGCACCGCGTTGTTGACGATCATGCCGGGACCAAGCTTGATCTCTTCGGAGGTCTTGTTACGCCACTTGCGCAGATGGGTAAGCAACTTCTCGTGTTCGCGGGTAAAGGTGGGCAGGTCGCTCTTGATCCGGTTCCGGGAGCTTCTTGGCGGCGTCGGCGGCTCGCCCAGGTCCTCTTTGCCTTCGAGTACTGCTGCGATGACCTCGCGTGCGTAGCGACGCACAATGTGGTGGGTATCACCCAGGGCCTTGCGTAGCTCATCGCGATTGGCGGGCGCTGCCACCGCCAGCTTCAGGCAGGAGTCGTTGCCCCATACTTTGAACGACGGGCGGTTGCGCTCGCTCGCGATCCGATCTCGCAGGTTGCATACCGCGCGAAGCACGCGCAGTTGGTCCGCCTCGAGCTTTGTCGCCCCCTTGATACGAATGCAGTCGTCGGGTTGGTATTCCCGTCCTGTCCATTCCCGTGACTCGAGGAGCTCGAATTCTTCGCTCAGCATTTCGGTCCGGCCCATCTCAGCAGCCTGGTTGCCGAGGATCTCCATGAGCTTGGGAAGGAAGTGGGAGTCCAGCCTCGCGTAGTTGAGGTGCTCTTCCTTGAGAGGTCTGGAGGACCAGTCATGGCGCTGGTACTTCTTGTTGAGGGTGACCCCGAAATAGTTGGAGGCCAGATCGGAGAACCCGAAGCGCTCATGGCCGACAGCCTGCGCGGCGATCATCGTGTCGAAGATGTTGCAGAAGCGGAACCCGAAGTCGCGCTTCATGCTGACGATGTCGAAGTCTGCTCCATGGAAGATCTTGGTGACGTCGGGATTCTCCATGAGCGGAGCCAGAGGGCTCAGATCGCGCACGGAGAGGGGGTCGATGATGAAGTCCGGGCCCTGGTCACCTGTGATCTGGATGAGGCAGCATGACTCGCGATACGAAAACAGCGAGTCGGCCTCCGTATCGACGCCCAGGACCTTGGAGTGGCCGATGATGTCGAGCACGTCGGCCAGCTCGGCATCCTTGGTGATGTAGCGATAACCGTGGTCAGGGATTTCGATGGTCATGGTCAGGCTCAGTCCTGCGTACGATCCGCTTCGGCTAGTTCGCGTGGACCGAAGCCCCACGGCATTAGTTCGCCTACTGTAGCCGTACGACGAGCGCCCTCAAGGTTGGACATGATCACGGTTGCGTCTGGCGCGAAGTCCACCATGAACTGGCGGCAGGCTCCACACGGTCCGGGCGCCCCTTTCGTTGAGCAGACGACAGCGATCTCAGTGATCTCCTGCTCGCCATTGTGGATCGCAATGCACAGGGCAAGGCGCTCAGCACAGATGGTCAGTCCATACGAGGAACTCTCCACGTTGGAGCCTGTATAGATCGCGCCCGACGCACTTCGCACAGCCGCGCCTACGTGAAAGCAAGAGAAGGGTGCATGGCTTCGCTGGCGAGCAGCGATGGCGGCTTCCAGTAGCTCGTTGAGACTTTGTTCGCTCACTCTTCGCCCCACCAGGACATACGGTCTTTGATCAACTCCCGGAGCACCCGAACGAAGTGCGCGGTGGCATCGCGACCGGCGATGCCCACTTCATTCTGGCTGAGTATTTGCTCGTCTCCGCCCATACCGGCGGCGGCGTTTGAGACCAGAGAGATGCCTGCGACGCGGGTATCCATGTGACGAATCGCGATGGCCTCGGGCACGGTGCTCATGCCGACCACGTCAGCGCCCATCGTAGCCATCATGCGAATCTCTGCGGGGGTCTCGTAGCTTGGTCCCAGTACGCTGGCGTAGACACCCTCCTTGAGCTCGTACTGGGCTCTCTTGCCAGCGGACAGTAAGGCAGCGGTGATGTCGGGGTCCCAGGCACGGGTCAGGTCCGGGAAGCGGGGGCCGAGACCGTCCTCGTTAGGACCGAGGAGAGGATTGCGACCGCTGAGGTTGATGTGGTCGGTGATTGCCATCAGGTCGCCAACTTGCAGACCGGGTGTGATGCCACCTGCTGAGTTGGTGAGCAGGATGGCCTCAGCTCCGGCTCGGGCGAGTACCCGCACGCCGTGGACTGCCTGGGCCCCCGTGAATCCTTCGTAGAGGTGGACACGGCCACGGAGGACGACAATGGGAAGCCCCTCGAGGTTGCCGACGCAGAGGCTGCCAGCGTGGCCGACCACCGAGGGCACGACGAAGCCAGGAATCGACGAGTAGGGCAGCTCTCGCAACTCCTCGAGTTCTGCGACGACGCCACCAAGGCCTGAGCCGAGGACCATCCCGAGAAAGTTGCCCTGGGCAATTCGGTGATCCCAGGCGCGCAGCGCCTCGATCGACTCGTTCATGCTCTCTTCGACTGTGCTCATCTGCCTCTTTTCCGAACGGTGGCCTCAGCCTACGAGTGTGCCAGCGATGTTGGCTGTGAGGAAGGCCGCGAGGGTGCCGGCGATCATTGCACGGAATCCCACCTTGGCGAGGTCACTGCGTCGACCTGGGGCGATGCCACCGATACCTCCCAGTTGGATGCCGATAGACCCCAGGTTGGCAAAGCCGCAGAGCGCGTAAGTGACGATAACGGTGCTCCGATAGGACAGCTCAGTGACGGAGTTCCCAAGCCGGAGGTACGCGACGAATTCATTGAGAATAGTCTTGATGCCCAGCAACTCGCCGACTGCCGCACACTCTGAAGCGGGAACTCCCATGGCCCAGGCCATAGGCCAGAAGATGTAGCCGACCATCACTTCAAGGGTCAAGTCGGGCAGCCCCACCAGTGAGCCCGTCGCCCCTATTCCCGCGTTCATCATGGCTACCAGGGCAAGGAATGCGAGGAGCATGGCGGCGACGTTCAAGGCCAGCTTCATGCCCTCACTTGCACCCCGGGCGGCGGCGTCGATGACGTTGACATCGATCTTCTCGACGTGGATAGCCAACTCGCCGCGTGTCTGAGGCTCCTCTTCTTCGGGGTGCATGATCTTGGCAATGACCAGGGCAGCAGGTGCAGACATAACCGAGGCCGCGATGAGGTGGCCCGCTATGTCGGGGAAGATTCCGCTGAGCATGCCCACATAGGCTGCCATCACACCGCCGGCCACGGTCGCAAATCCGCCCGTCATGATGGCGTTGAGCTCCGATGAGGTCATCTTGTCGATGAAGGGCCTGACGACGAGAGGTGCTTCGGTCTGGCCGACGAAGATGTTGGCTGCCGCCGAGAGACTCTCAGCACCAGAGGTGCCCATCGTGCGCAGCATGATGAAGGCCATCCCGCGGACCAGTACCTGCATGACGCCCAGGTAGTAGAGCACCGCCATCAGCGCCGAGAAGAAGATGATCGTGGGCAGCACGTTGAAAGCGAAAAACGCTCCGGTGGAGGCCACCATCTCCATTCCCTGTTCGGCGGCGACTGGCGACGGTGTGAGGGGAGCCATCGGATTGGCCGGGTCACGCATGCCTACCGGAACCTGGTGGTCGACGAGGCCACCAAAGATGAAGCGTGACCCCTCGGTCGTGAAGCCGAGCAGGCTCATCACCAGATCGTTGAGCTTGGCGAACAGCCACTTCCCCGGTGCGGTTTTGAGCACCAGCACGGCGAACATGAATTGGAGACCCAGTCCCCAGCCGATCACGCGCCAGGGGATGAGCTTGCGGTTGGTCGACATGCTCCAGGCCAGTCCCAGGAGGATCGGGATGCCCAGCAGAGACTGCAGGCGAGCGGTTATTGGTACCGGCTCGCGCACCTTGCCCGCCAGAGCTGAGTTGAGAAGGGGCTCACTCTCGCCCGCGAAGACCCAGCCAGTCAGTGCGAGGACACACACGCCCAGAATCAGGCCGATCAGTACGGGGCTCTTTTTCATCAGAGATCTCCCACGCTGCCGAGCAGTAGTGCGGCGCGGCTACAGGGCTCGGCGTTGAGTACGAGCGCCCCGTTGGCCAGGTTCTCCGCCTCAGCGAGGCCCTTACTGTCACGATGGCGTAGCCGAGCCCAGGCCTGGCCACTCCGTACCGAGTCGCCCGGCGCGAGCTCAAGCTCTACCCCGACTCCCGGGTCCGGCGCAGAACCATCAGCGCCTCGGCCACCTCCCAGGGCTGCGGTGGCCAGTCCGATGTCGAGAGCGTCTATTGACTGAATCCAGCCGTCTGCGGAGGCGAGCAGCACGTGTTCCTTGCATCCCGACAGACCATGAAGAAGGTTGGGGTCATCAATCGCCCTGGGGTCTCCACCCTGGGCCTGCACCATTTGACGCAGGCAGTGCAGGGCGCTGCCGCTATCCAGGGCCGCCTCGAGCATCCGGCGCACTTTGGCTGCGTCATTCTCGTGGCCCGAAGCGAGGATCGATGCCTGTGCGAGCGCAAGCACCAGCTCCCGTAGGTCTGCAGGGCCCTGCCCGCGCAGCGCCTCGATGCTCTCGCGCACCTCATTTGCGTTGCCGATCGCCCTGCCCAGAGGCTCCTCCATGCGGGTCAACAGGGCTACTGTGTGGCGATCAGCGCCGACTCCGATGGAGACCATCACCTCGGCGAGTTGCCGGGCGTCTTCAATGGTCTTCATGAAGGCTCCCCGTCCGACCTTGACGTCCAGGACAAGGGTCTTCGCTCCCTCGGCGAGCTTCTTGCTCAAGATGGAGGGCGCGATGTGGTCGATGCTCGGCGCAGTGGCCGTGCGCGATCGGAGGTCATACAAGGTGCGATCGGCGGGTACCAGATCGGCGGTCTGCCCGGTGATTACACAGCCGACCTGCTCGACCACGTCATTCATTTCTTCGCTGCTGAGATCGGTGCGAAATCCTGGAATCGACTCGAGCTTGTCGAGGGTGCCGCCTGTATGACCGAGTCCTCGTCCCGAGATCATCGGCACCGCATAGCCGACAGCCGCCAGCAGCGGGGCCCAGACGAGGGAGACCTTGTCACCGACTCCTCCCGTGCTGTGTTTGTCGATTGTGGGCCGGTCCAGGTGGTCCCAGTTGAGGATCTCTCCGCTGTTCATCATGGCCAGGGCGTAGCCGGTGCGCTCAGGCTCGCTCATGCCGCGCACAAAAATAGCCATCAGCATGGCCGCTAGCTGTTCTTCACTGGCGGAACCTTGCGCGGCCGCCGTTACGAAGTACTCCAACTCAATGGGGCTGAGTTCGCCGCCATCTCGTTTCTTTGCGATGAGATCGCGCAGGTCAGTGGGCATAGGGCTCAGTAATCGCCCGTACCCTCACCACCGGTAACGACGGCAACTGAGGACGAAGCACCGAGCCTGTCGGCGCCGGCCTCGATCATTGCCCATGCGTCCTCGTGGGTACGTACACCGCCGCTGGCTTTGACCTTCATGCCGCTGCCACCGACCACGCGCTTCATGAGCCGGACGTCCTCGATGGTCGCGCCCCCTCCACCGAAGCCGGTGCTGGTCTTGACGAAGGCGGCCCTGGCTTCGCGAGACAGCACACAGGCGGCGACCTTCTCTTCATCGGTGAGCTTGCTCGTCTCGAGAATGACCTTGAGTGGATACGGCTTGCTGGCCTCTACCGTGATGATCAGGTCCTCGAGGACGGTCTGCAGGTCGCCGGACTTGAGCGCTCCGATGTTAATGACCGTGTCGATCTCTTTTGCGCCGAGCTTGATGGCTTCACGCGCTTCGAAGGCCTTTACCTGAGGGAGGGAGGCTCCGAGAGGGAAGCCAACCACGCAGATGGGTACGGTCTGGCTGCCTCGCAGCAGGTCGGCGCAGAGCGCGACGTTCGAGGAGTTGATACAGACGGAGTAGAAGTTGTGACGCCTTGCTTCCTCGCAAAGGTGAATCACTTGATCTCGAGTGGCATCCGGCTTGAGCAATGTGTGGTCGATGCGTCGGGCCACTCGATTGTCGGAGCGGCCAGCATCATGGATGAGCTGAGTCGGGACCAGGGTGGCGTTTCGCTGCCAACCACCTGCGTATTGGACTTTGAACAGGGCCTCAGCGCTGTCGCTGACCGGCGTGCCGCCATCGAGTCGCGCGCGCACTCGCGTGACGAGAAGGTCAACCAGTTCGTCCATCTGCTGAGAATTCATCCGCGCGAGCCTAGCACGGGAGCACGATCCGCGTCCCTGCACGCCAATTGCGGGATTTTGGAGATGGCCGCTCAGACGATACGACTCAGCCGTCGAAGCGACTCCGCACGATCGTCCACAAGGCGGCCACTCCATCCTTCCAGGTGATCTTCTTGCCTTCTGCGTAGTCGCGACCCGAGTAGGAGATGGGCACCTCGTACACTCGGCAACGCTGTGCTGCGACCCGTGCGGTGAATTCGGGCTCGAAGCCGAATCGGTCCTGATGCAGCTGCATTTCGTCAATAACCTCGCGGCGGAAGGCCTTGTAGCAGGTCTCCATGTCCGTCAGGTTCAGTCCGGTGAGGATGTTGCTGAGCATCGTCAAGAAGCGATTGGCGAGGTAGTGGTGGTAGTTGAGCACGCGGTGCGGACCGCCGAGAAAACGGCTGCCGAAGACGACATCGGCGCGTCCATCCAGCAGCGGC
>CAZEIY010000079.1:0-13521 GCA_964512375.1 uncultured Rickettsiales bacterium
TTCCCGTGTGAACGCGGGATGGACCAAACAGGGAGAGCACTCAGTAAAGGGGGTCGACGAGCCCGTCGTGGTGTACCAACCCCCACAGTGAGCGTTTCGCTGGTGCCTTTGGTGGTGTCACCTCACGAGCAGGAAGCGATTCCAGGTAAGCGATAGGGAGATTGTCCTCACCCAAGGGGCCAGGGAACATGAGAATGGAACCACCAGAGAAGAACGGGGACAGCTGTGGGCACAGGGTTCAGGAAGTGTCGTTATTGCAAGGGCTTACGAAACGCTTCACACTTCGGTTCAATGTGTTGTCGTGCGAGTCATAGGCTATGAGTACCCTCGCCCTCCCCGATGAGATCGAGTGCAGTCGGGTACTGCTCACGGCCCTCCGTCTGGATGACTCGGAAGAGTTGTTCGAGCTTATCGATGGCGAAAGGGAGCGGTTGGGGCAGTGGCTGAGTTGGGTGTCTTCGTGCCGATCGGTAGAAGATGTACAAGAACGGCGTCGCATAAACATCGCCAAGCGCAGGGAAGGCACCCTCTTTGACTACGCCATCTCACTCCCGGGTGCTGAGATGACTCGAACAATCATTGGTGT
Organism: uncultured Rickettsiales bacterium; assembly: GCA_964512375.1. GTDB lineage: Bacteria > Myxococcota_A > UBA796 > UBA9615 > UBA9615 > UBA6601. Next base: position 587 of record CAZEIY010000079.1, read on the forward strand.
TTGTGGAGTGTTCGGTTTCAGCGCTGACGGATGCAGCTGTGAACTCGGATACTGGATAGGTGAAGCTCACGAGGGGAGGGGGCTGGTAAGCGAAACGGTCGCGGGACTGCAAGACGCCTGTTTTGGACAGGGCGTCGAGGAGATACGGATATCCTGTGTCCCCGAGAATGAGCGGTCTGCAGCTATTCCAAGAAGACTGGGATACCGCCTTATAGAGCACTTCGGCACCGACCTCGTCTTTGTGCTCGGGGCGGGGTCTTCCTGATTTCGCCTATCCGGGAACAGCGGGGTCGAGCATTGTCGCCGTGTTGAAATCGGGTTCTGATCCTTCCATGGTGGTTCTCCACTACAATCGCAAGATGAGTATCCGTAGCTCCCTCGCGTTCCTCAGTGTCCTTGTTCTTGTTTCGCTCCTGTCTGGTTGCCCGAGTGACCCGCAAAGCTCAGCGCAAGTCGATGAGGCTGAACAGCCACCTTTCCCAGTGGGGCCCGCAGCGGCGCAAGAGAGCGCGCAGGCTGAGCCCCCAGCATCAGGCGCCCCTGTGCCGGCTCCTGCTGAGAAAGAGCCAGCCGCCGAAGAGGTCAACAACACGCTCGAACAAATGCTCCAGTCAGCTGAGAAGCCACGGAGTAGTTATGAGGGAGTCGCCCAGAATGCCAAGATGGGTGCCGTGCTGGTCAGCGAAGACGGTATCCGTCACTGGGTTGAACTGGATGCATGGCCGGACGCTGCTGTGGGCAAGAAGGTTCAGGTCGTCGCCGCGCGAGAGACTCGCTACGACCTTCCGGTCGCCAAGGTTGGTCCGAACGGTGAGCAGAGTGCTGGTGTTGTGGTTGAGCCCGGGCAGACGGCGGAAGACGCTGCTCGGCGCGAGGTCCTTACTGAGCTGGTCTGGTTGTTCTCTGAGTAGACCTCAGTCCAGTCGCCGTGGCGCGAGAAGCGAAGCCCATGGGCTGTTGCCTGTGGTGATCAGCTCGGCCATGACCTTGCCTGCGTGAACCGAGAAGCCGAAGCCGTGGCCCGTGAAGCCCACCGCAAGGAAGAGGGCTGGCCAACCAGGCATCGGACCGACGATGGGTAGTGAGTCTCGCGAGAAGCCCATGATCCCTGCCCAGCGACTGGTGACCTCGACGCCCTCCATGGCCGGGTGTAGGCCGCTCAAGAAAGCGGCCATAGCATCTTGGATCTGAGGGTGCGTGTCTTCTTCAAAACCCACCTCGCCCTCCATGTCGAGGTTGCGCCATCCGCCCATGACCACCTCGCCGCTGCGGAGCTGTCGCCAGTACTCGAAGCCGTGTGATGCGTAGATTGGACGGTCGAACAGGCGTTCCTTGATCGGTGCGGTACAGAGCACCTGCCCGCGGGTGGGGTCGAGACGTCCTTTCAGCCACGGCGCCAGAGTAGTGGCGTAGGCATTGGCGGCGATCACGGCGCCCATGGCAGTGACCTCGCCATCGGGGCAGAGGACTCGCACTCCATCGGGAATCTGCTGGATGTCTTCAGCGGGGCAGTTCTCGTAGAGCGAGCCACCAAGGGATAGCAAACCATCGGCGAGCCCCTGAGCGAAGGCCACGGGGTCCAACTCTCCGTCCAGTGGGATGACTTGAGCGCTCTTGTAGCCTGCTTGCCGCGCCCATGACGGCAGGTCATCGTGATCTACGAACGTGGCCTCGAACCCGTCTTCGAGGAGTTGGGCGCTGCCCTCGCGCAGCTCGAGGTCCTCTCCTTCGGTGGCTGCGAGGTGGATGCTACCCCGTCGCTCGTACTCACAATCAATGCCAAAGCGTTCGATGAGCGCGGCCAGCAGATCATGGTTCTCTACCGTGAAACGCCGAGCACTCTTCGCCTTCTCGCGGCCCCAGAGACTGACGGTGCGAGTGTATGACTCAGCGACGCCTTCCAAGATGAAGCCGACGTTGCGCCCGGTGGCCGCAGCACCGACCGCGCGAGACTCGAGTACGGCTACTGAGAGTCCGGCGTCTCGGAGCGCAATGGCTGTCGCCAGGCCTGTCATTCCAGCGCCGATGACGACGACATCGCACTGCACGCTGCCATGTACCGGAGCGCACTGTGGACGTGGGTTACGGTTGTGCCAGAACGAGGGCTGGCTGATCACGGCTGCTCAGCCTCGGTTTCGTTCGTCGGCTCCGTAGCGGGTGTCGGGTCCTGGACTGGTTCGGCCTGGGGGATCTGCCCGCCCTTATAGTCTTTAGCCACCTCAGCGCTGATGTCCTGGCGGCCCTTTCCTCGGCGCGAGAGAAGAATCCACGTGCCGAGGCTGAAGGTGATGAAGGTACCGTACTGGGCGGGAGTGAGGCCGTAGTGCCGGGGGTCCGAGTTGCTCAGATCGGTGGCTCTCATGAACTCCATACAGAATCGCGCCGGCGCGTAGCAGACGAGCAGCAGGCCCGCGTACATGCCGTGGGACCAGTTCTTGGTTCGGTCCAGGACCAGCAGCGCTATCAGCAAAGAGAGGGCGACCAGCGCTTCGTAGAGCCCAAGATCATGGCGGGTGCCGAGCCAGGTTCCTGCCTGTCCGTTGACCGTTGCCGTCCAGGTTTCGGGGAAGGTCACCGCCAGTGGAAAATCGGTGAGATCTCCTTTGTGGTCATGCGCGCAGAAACACCCGAGGCGACCCCACACCCAGCCCATGCACAGGGCGATCGCCATGTTGTCCATGTAGGCCCACAGGGGGGCCTTCTTCCACACCACATAGAACAGCCAGATGCCGATTCCAGCGCCAAGGAACCCGCCCGTTGAAGCGTAGCCGCCATACCAGGGCAAGATCAGGTGCGGAGCTTCGACCAGGCGCTCGAAGTTGTAGAAGACCTGGTAGACGAAGTGGCCAAACAAGAAACCCATCGCCACCACGAAGAGGATGCCGTCGACCGTTAGCTTGACCGAGAGCCCCTCTCGGATGGCTCTCGAGCGACCGAGTTCAGTGGCCGCCGCGACCCCAAGCACAACAAGGATGAGCCACCAGTCGAGGGTGACGCCGAATAGGTCGAAGCGGGGATGGATGAACGGGACCACAGTTACCTCCAGGATGCGGAATCCTACCTGCTTAGAAATACAGCGTCAGGATGAACGTTACTGCGGGTTGTTCCGCATGGCTCAATCCGGGCTTCCAGAGTTCGGAGAGCGAGGTTTCCTCGCCACGGATGCGAAGACCATCACCCTGGGCGAGGCTACGCCAGACTGCTTGCTCCACCGCAGAGCGGCCGGGGAGTTCCGTATAGGCCTGCTGCACCAGCCCAAGAAGTATGCGCACGTCGGTCTCGTCCAGGCCCACGTGACGGCTGCTGATGGCGAGCACCAGATCGTTGCTCCAGGTGGCCGATGGGGTGGGTAGGGGGCCCTGATAGACGCGCTCGACCCAGCCGCTGCCGGTGGCGATGCCAGCAGGCTCGCTTCGCGCGCTTGATGGACTGCCGGGCTCGGGTGCCTGGAGTCCTGCGAGCCAATTTCCCGGGCCTACGCTTCCCATGTCCGTTACGCGCCCTGTTCCAGTCGGTGGAGCGACTGGGACGCTGGGGTCAGCGGCGCCTCGAGAGACAGCCTCGGTGACTGCTCGTTCGACCTGGTCTCGCTGGACAGTTAGCTTCGAGGATCGACGCCGCAGCTTGCGCACAGCACGACGTCGGAAGCCTCGATCAAGCATAGAGTCCACAAAGCTTCGGCCCGTGCGGAGCGAGAAGATGTGGTTCTGCATACGCTCCAGATCGGAGATGGAGTGGTCGAGTTCGGCTTGGAACCGTGCTGCCTCACGGACCTTGCGGTCGCGTTGGGCGGGGTCTTTCACGGCGGAGAGACTGGCGAGGGCGACCTGTAAACGCTCATCGTTGGTCTCGATGTCGCGGTCAATGACCGCCCGCTGTCTCGCCCAGCCTCGGACTACCCGATCGCGAACAGCGAGTTCCCTGGGGTCGGGTAGCTGGATTCCGCCGGCAGGCGAGATGTTTAAGCGCGCACGCTGTTTGCGATCGCTGTCGGGCTCGGGGTCACCCAGCCGACCGCGTGGCGAGAAACCGCGATGAAAGGGCTCGAGCAGCACGTTCCACATCATCTGCAGTCGTCTCTGCAGTTGATCTTGAGAGAGTTGGTGCGCTTCGGTCTCCGCGAACGTCATGGCGAAGCGGTCCTGTAGGGCTGTTCGTACCTCTATCAACTGCATGATGGCGAGCTCTCGATCGGCGGCGACGCCCTTGTGTATGGCGTGTTCACGTTCCGCGACGGCGATGTCGAACCAGGTCACGGCTTCGAGGACGAAGGCGGCGGCGTCGAGGTTACGCCACGAGCGCGGCAGGCCATCGTCACATAGGAACAGCCGACTGGCGGTCTGTGGGGAGTCGAGCCATGTGGTGACCAGCAGATAGGAATCGTGGCTGAGGCCGTCGAGGCGGCGTTCCCAGGTCCGCCAGACCTTCTTGATCGAGCTGCTCTCGACGGCGGCGACGTGTACGAGGCGAAGCCGGTCCAGTCCTGCGATCAGGTCGCCTCGGACGACGTCCAGACAGCCTTCAAAGCGAAGCGTCTCAAGGTAGGTTCCCAGCCTGGTAGTGCCCACCTCATGTTTGCTCAGCACCTCGTCGATGGCTGGACCGAGACGGACCGTCGGACCTCGAACATCGGCCGTAAGAATCTCCAGCCAATCCCTGGCGGGGGCTGGGGTAGGCGTCAGGACGACGGCAAGCAGTGCAAGCACTGCGGCACTCCAGACGGTCTGGGAGAGAGACTTAGGCAAAAGGAGGGCCCGCCTCGAGGAGAACGCGCTGCATCCGAGGACTCTCGAGAACGACGAGTAGGGTGCTGAAGCAGCGACCAAAGCGCCTCAGATCGAAGTCTTGATCGCTCGAGCTTGCGTAGGTGGAGGCCCAGCGTGAGGCGCTGATGTAGCCCAGTAGCGCCCATGGCAGGGTGGGGTAGAGCGCTGTCTGTCTCAGAAAGACGAGGCGAGCAAGAGAGTCACGTAGCTGCTCCAGACCCAGCGCATGGACTTCAGGCCAGGTGGTTGCCTGTCGGTCTTGGGCCCAGCTGCGAAAGGAAGAAAATTCGGTGGCTGTCACAGTAGCTGGATGTAGGGGGCCTAGTGCGTCCTCGCTGAACTCGCCTGCCAGCACGCTGTCAGCTGCCGCGAAGAGCTCGGTGAGGCGATCGTTAAGCCACTCGTCTACCTGCGGCGGGTTGTCGCGATCAGGACGTTCGGCGAGGAAGGAGAGGAGGGCGTCGGTGTCCAGATCGGGGATCTGCAGTAATCGAAGTGTGGTCTCCTCGCCGGCGGGCTGCTCTCTTGGAGGTGCCCTTCGGCTCTGGCCGAGGACCTGCTCGATAAACTCACCAGAAAGTGGCGGCCCGTCTTTCCACACTTTCCAGTCGCTGAGGCAGGTGGGCCGATTGCCTAATCGAATCCCGTCATCGGTGTCGACCAACTGCAAGGGGAACAGCTGGCATGCCAGAGGCTTCTGGTCACCACCGGCACTGGCGTGCAGCGTGCAACCAGAGGCCTGCTGGTGGAACACGCAGAAACCTCTGCGCTTGTGCAGGTATCTGGCCTCGCGTTCGCCGCTCTTGATTGTGTAGGTGCACTCGCCATCGAGTTGCTCAGGGAATGCGTCTCGGACGATGGGCACGGCTCGTTCGAGTCGCTCCACGTCCTCATCGGTGAGCGGGCCAACGCGGTATGACGAGCAGCAGGCGCTACAACCGCCGCACTGGTGACGTGGGGTTCCGAGGACGCGGAGACGGATGGGTGCCGGCTGTTGGTCGCCAGAGATCTCGGCCATGGCGGTCTTGCTGTCTAGCTCGCCACGCTCGGGCTCGACCAGACCTCTTCGCCTTGGTAGACCCGCGCCGCGAAGTCGACATCGCAGTTGCCGACGGTGATCGCTGAGATCGCCGAGCACAGTCGAACGGCCTCGTCGAGAGGGCGCTGGTGGATGTTGCGTCCCGTCGCGTTGCCGACTGCGCCACCGATATGGATCTGGTTGTGTAGCTCGGTCAGGAAGGCGACGCCGTCCTGGCTGGTGCCACCTGAACAAATCACGCCGGTGCGGCCGGCGGCAGCGGTGGCTTCAAGCAGTGCTTCTGAGCTGCTACGACCATCTTCGGGCTTGGGTGGGTTCACCTTGGTGAAGTCAGCACCCATGCAGGCGGCGAGACCCGCTGCTCCTGCGATCAGGTGCGGGTCCTTTTCTTTGCCGACGGCGTTTCCTCTCGGATACATCCAGAGCACGCTGATAAGACCCTCTCGATGGGCGTCCTGGACCAGACGATGAGCCTGCTCCATCTGTACGTGGTCGAACTCCGATCCCACGTAGATGGTGAACCCCACACCAACGACGTTAATTCCAGCGTTGGTCCGTAATTCAAGGATGCGGTCGACATCGGTGAGCAGCGCGCTCATTGGGTCCCGCTGCGCGGTCTTGACCAGGTGGGTCTTGCTGTTGACCTTTACCAGGTAGGGGACCTCTGGATAGTCGCGGCCAAAGCGTGCGAGCAGGCCCTGCTGGGTTGCGAAGACGCCTACCTGAGCCTGTGAAGCGATGTTGAAGAGGTGCTCGGGGTTGTTGTCCGCGGAAGGAATGGCACCAATGGGCGAGCTTCCGTAGAAGTCGTCGTTGAGGTGCTCAATCTTCTGGTCGCCGGCGAACAGCATGAGTCTGCCGGTACCGTGCGTCGCGCCCAGGAAGTTGCGCACATAGGTGCCCTGCGCGGTAGCGGGTACGTCGGCTGGGATCTTCACATCGGTGGCGCTCAACTGGCTGACCATCTCATTGCTCCGGGAGGGGGGTTCTCGCTTACCTGCGGCCGCAGGCGCGGCTTGTATACTAGGCATCCCGCCGGGGATCAACGGCTTGACGCCGAAGCTCCCCCTGTCCTCGCATCCGACGGAGAGCCAATGCCTTTGCGAGTCGTCCTGCTCGCGATGTTGTCCTTGCTGTTGCCGGCTCTCTGTCTTGCGCAGAGTTTCCCGCTTCCAGGACCGCGACCCGCAGAATTTTCAGCCGTGCAGGTTGAAAAACGGCTTGTCCCGGATCGATTTGTCGTCTTGCGTGAGCCGAGTCCCGGTAGTCGAGCTCAGGATGAGGTTGCAAAGGTGGAGGACGGAGCGAAGACAGGGAAGGGGAAGAAGGCGGAAAAGAAGCGAGTTTCCGATCTGGCCAGCCTGCTCGGCGGCGTGAGCCCCTGGTCGTTCTTCGCAGGGGTCTTTGACGAGAGCGGTTGTCGATCACCTCGCCTGTCCCGTGCCGCCCTGGTTGCTGCGGCAATCTGTGGAGGAAAGGGGGGACGCTCAGGGCGCACTGAGTACGTGGTGCTTCGTGAGGGTGACGGCGCGCGGCTGTACCGGGTCCCTGTGTCTGCAGATGGCGGAGAGATAGCGTTGAGCAGTGATGGGCGGCATCTTGCGGTGGTGGTCAACGAGGACCAACGGCCTGTATTGCACGTGTTGGATCTTGTCAGCAACAAGTTCACCAGGATCACCGGTGCCTTTGAGAACCCGCGTAGTCCGGCGCTTGCCGGAAAGGCTGCGGTGGTGGCCTTTGAGGCGACAGTAGATGGAACGGCGACTGTGATCCGTGTTGATCTTGAAGGAGAGGGTGCTCTGTTGGGCTGGAGCGGTGCGGGCGACGCTGCGCTGTTGGGTATCGCCGATGATGGAAACCGTCTCCTGGTTCGTAGTCGCCGTGTGGACTTCGCTGAGGTGTTTCTTGTCGATCCCGTGCACTCTCGAATCTTCGACATCAGCGAGCGGAGCGGTGACGTGCGTGGTGCAGCCATGCACGGAGGTGGCGCACAGGTCATATTTAGCGCTCAGGTCGGTGGGGCCTGCGGACTCTACTGGGCTGATCTTGTGACTCGTAGACGGAAGAATCTGCTCGGAACCATCGAGCATTGCTTCGGGCAGGTGCAGGTCGATGAAGAGCGGCGTTTTGTCTACTACGAGCAGACGGGTCGCAGGGGATCTTCGCGTCACCTCCTTCGTGATCGTATGAGTCGTCGCGAGGAACCCCACACCGAGCTTCCAGCAGGCTGCGATGAGGTTGCTCTGGAACCTACCGGTCGATACCTCGGCGCATTTTGCAGTGATGGGGACGAGGGGCCCGGCCTCTTTGTCCTCGAGATCGACCAACAGAGGAGGAAGCGATGAGGATTCGAGTATGTGGTGGGGACTGCCTTGCTCTGGTCGTGCTCTTCTTTGGCCTCGCGCTACAGATTCCGGTCCCTGCTGAGGCGGGCGTGTTTATTGGTCTACGCCAGGACCGAGTCGATCTGACGCGAGGTGAGAAACCGACGCTTGTGCTGTCGTTTGACGAGAAGCTACGTCGGGCGACGGTCGATGTGATTGCCGACGAAGGAGGATTTCAGACGAGCTTTGTTTTTTCGGATGTTGTTCCGGGCCGAGAGAAGGCTGTCGATTGGAATCAATCGGACGGAATCATGGGCTACACAGTGCGTGTGACCATGAGTCGGGGTCCGGGTCACAGCGAGGTCGAGGAGACCTGGCTCGAGGTTGCTGCGACGCGACCGCTGACTGCCTCGATTCCTGGCGACAGTGTCGATTTGAGCGCACGAACCTTCGAACTGCATACGAATCATCCACCGACTCACGTGGACATCGAGGTCCTCGCCGACGACCAGAAACTGATGGGCTCCTCGAGGGTGCAGATCAAAGAGGCCAAGAAGGGCGAGCCCGTGAAAATCACCTGGAGTGAGGACCGTTCGGCCAACGTCTTCCGGGTCAGCGCCCGAGCCCATGATGAGTTCGGCTTCTGGGCTGAAGTCGAGATCGTTCCCTGGTCGCTGACCATTGACCATGAAGACGTCAACTTTGATACGGGCAGTGATGTCATCAGCGAAGTCGAGTTGCCCAAGCTGGCCGAACCCTGGTCCCAGATTGAAGAGGCTGTGCGGACGTATGGTCAGTGGGTGGAGTGTGCCCTCTACGTGGCCGGCTACACGGACACGGTAGGCGATGCAGCTTCCAACCGGGGCCTGTCAGAGCGCCGGGCATTGTCGCTTGCTCGTCACTTCAAGAATCGCGGCTCCAGCTTTCCCATCTACTACCGTGGATACGGGGAGTCCGTGCTCGCGGTCACTACGCCCGATGCCACCGACGAACCGCGGAACCGCCGTGCCCTCTATGTAGTAACGGCTGGGGCTCCGCCGCGTGGTGGTTCCACCCCGAGTGGCAGTTGGAAGCGCCTGCGCTGAGGGTGTGCTCTATGGCCTACTGGGCAGGGTGGAGCTGGAGCTGCACAGCGCTGCTGCCCGTGGCCACATCTACGGGTGCCGCTATGAGGTCATTGGCGCTGCGAGTGCCGGCGTTTCCGTCTGAGTCGAGGCGAGCGCTCAAGGTGACCTCTGCGGGCAGAATGCCGCCCATCATCGCGTCAGCAGAGCTGATGGAGTAGTCGAGCGGGAAGCTGTGCGCAGCGAGTCGCTTGGCAGCGGCCGGCGGCCCGGCTGTGACACCCTTGGCACGAGCGATAATGAAGAGCACACCTGAACCTTCGAAGGATGCTCCCTCGGCGAGTACGACCTGACCAGTGATTGCGTCGTCGGCGCTGCGAACTGATGACGGGGCCTGTGCCTGGGTGCCAGCAGTGCGAGACGCCGGCACGGGGTGGCGGCTGGGCATTGCAGGGGTAGAAGCGTCACTCTGAGCCATGGCGATGAGTTCTTCGAAGCCTTTGTCTGGCCCTGCAACGCTCATTGCCTGCTTCCACGCCGCTGCCGCTGCGGTTCGATCGCCACGCTGCATGGCGAGCGCCCCTTGGAAGCTCAGTGCCTGCACGTGTGACGGATCGAGGGTGAGTGCGTCGATGATCAACTGCTGAGCCACTTCACTCTGCCCCATGGCGATGCGAACCGAGGCCTGGAGGACGAAGCCGTCGGGGTGCTGAGGTGCCAGTTCACGGAGCTTTCGCGCCGTCTCGAACACGTCTATCCAACCTTCGGCTTCGACGAGCATCCAACCCAGTGCTGCCCAGGCCTCTGGGTCATCCGGATGAGCTGCTACGTGTGTCCGTGCCCTGTCCAGGGCGGGGGATGCTTGCGGACGAAGGTCCGGCGGTACACCCGCGACCGCTGCGCCGGGCTGGCCCGCTTGAGGTGTGGGTCCCGCCGACATGGGGCCGGATAGCTCCGGGTTGCCACCGGTCATGGGCGTCATGTCGTCTTTGCGTTCGCTCACGCCGAAGTAGAGGCATATGGCGACCAGCGGGAGGAAGGCACCAACCGCCATCCACTTGATCGCCGCGAAGGAGCCCGAAGCGGTGTTGGCTGCAGGGAGTGGTGGCGCGGCTGGGCCCGCGGGGTCGTCGCTCATGGTGGCTTCCGACTGACCTGACTGAGGCTGCTGATCGGCATCGTGCAGGTCCCTGAATACTCGCGCTGCGCGGAGCTCCAGATCGTGTAGCTCGGCGGCATCCGTCTCTGAGCCGCTGTTGCGGTCCTGGGCGTCGCGAAGGGCACGCATCAACTGTTGCTTGCGCTGCTGCAGGTCGTCGATGAGTAGTTGTCTTGCGGCGCTCTTGTCGGCCTGGGCTCGCGACGTGTTCGGGCGACTCTCGTTGCGTCGCAACAGGGCGACGCACAGGGCGCCGGTGCCTGCGGCTCCCAAGAGAGTGATGATGCCCGGCAGCCAGTGGACCTCAGCCATCATAGGCCTCCAGTTCCGCTCGGACCTTCTTCAGCCAGGGCTCTAGTTCGGGCTCCTCGGCACGTAGCAGGTCGCTTGTTTTGGCGAGATTGGACGTGGGCTCAACCGGATCGAGGGGTGGGGCGGGTGTCCTCTGCGCACCGAGTCTCAGGATTACCTGCCAGGTCACCAGGGCACCGAGCAGCAAGGCCAGCGCGGGGATCAGCCAGACCAGCAGATTGAACCCCTCGGCTCGGGGCATCATGCGGATGAACTCGCCGTAGCTGGCCTCGAAGTAGCGGAGCACCTCGTCATCGCTGTAGCCAGCGGCTATCAGGGCTTCGATCTGCGCCTTCATGTTGCGGGCAGCCTCTGAAGTGGACGCCTGGACCGATTGGCCCTGACAGACCGGGCAGCGGACCTGGCTGGCGAGGCCCTCAGTGCGGGCAGCCAGCGCGGCGCCACTGAGGGGTGGCCCGCTAGCAGGCCCGATCGTGTCGATGACATTTTCGCCCAGTGTTCGAAGCTGTTGCTCACTGGCGCTCTCGCCGCGATCGTCGGCCCAGCGCGGCGCCTCGGCGAAGGCGATTGACGCGATCATCAAGCTGAGCGTTACGACCAGTGAAGACGAAACGTTCACAGGAGTCCTTCCAGGATGCGCCGCAGTTCGGCTCGTCCATCTGCCTCTGGGTTCCTGTAGGGAAGGAAGGGTCCAGTCTTTTTAGCCCGAATAGTGCCCTCAGCGTCCAGGAAGTAGGTCTCGGGGACCCCGTAGACTCCATAGGCAACTGCGGCCTTGCCGCCGAGGTCGATCAGGGTGGGATACGCTGACGGCTGCCCACGGTTGGCCCGCTGCAGCCAGGCCGTTAGGCGCTCACGCTTATCTTCGTAGGCTATGCCGACAAACTGCACCTTGTCTCCGTACTCCCTAGCAGCCCCTTCGAGCACGGGGTGCTCCATCGGGCAACTCTGACACCAGGTAGCCCAGAAGTTGATCACTGCTGGTTTTCCCTTGAGATCTTCGAGGGAGAGGAGCTCGCCTCCATCGAGCTTCGGCAGAGAGAAGCGTGGTGCCATCTTGTTTTCGAGTGGGTTGCCAAGATCATGTGGATCGTGGAACAGCCCAGAGAGCAGCACGCCGAGTAATGGCAAGATCAGGGCCATTCCCACCAGGAGTGCCGCCCAGGACACTCCGGGACTCTTTGGCTGTACTGCGCTCACTCGGCGTCCTCGGCGGAAGGGGACAACGCCGTCGGGGCGGTCTCAGAACGCCGTCGAGCAGGCCAGGCCGCGATGATGATGCCGAAGACCATCACGGAAGCGCCTACCCATAACCACGAGACCATGGGGTTAATGAAGGCACGAACTCCTGCCGATGAGCCGTCTTTCGTGACACTCATCAAGGAGAGGTAGAGATCTTCCCGTGCCGTGGAGAGGACAGCAGGGGTGCCGATTGGATTCATCTGACCGCTGTAGCGGTTCAGGCGAGGCCCCAGAGTGCCGATCTCTTCACCACTATCGAGAGCCGTGAAGCTGGCCTCGAGTACGTCTCGGTGGGGTTCGCGGAAGCTGCGGGAGCCTTCGAAGCGCAACTCATAGGCGCCGATCACGAGCGTCTCACCCTTCTTGACGACCCCTTCTTCTATGACCTGGTACGACGAGGACACCGCGATAGAGACCACTGCGAGGGCTACTCCCAGGTGCACGATCTGGCCGCCATAGCGGCGCCTTCCGCGCACAAAGGCCAATGCCATTGCAGCGGGGATCGCAAGTGCCCTTCTCCTGATCAGGGCCTGTACTGGCGTGATCATGTCGCGAAGTGCCACGACACTCGCGAACAGCGCGACCAGTAAGGTGACAAGTGGCCAGAAGCGGTGCATGCCCAGAGCCGCTGCTATGGCGGTCAGCACGATACTCACGCCGATGGGCACTCGCAGCAGTCGGATCGCTTCTGTCGCCGTGGTTCGTCCCCAGGGGAGGGCGGGGCCCACGCCCATAAGGAATACGATACTCACGCCGATGGGCACGCTCAGTTGGTTGAAGAACGGCGCGCCAACACTCAACTTCACGTCCTTGATCGCTTCAGCCAGTAGTGGGAAGACCGTGCCGACCAACACCACGAAGGTGAAGCCAGCGAAGAGCAGGTTGTTCACCACGAAGGTGGCATCCCGCGACAGGGGCGCACCCAGCTGGCCATCGTCGACAAGCAGGTGCATGCGTAGCCCAACCAACAACACGGAGATCACCAGCACGATGGCAAGGAAGACCAGGAATGTGGGACCAATTGCGCTC
>CAZEIY010000080.1:0-13416 GCA_964512375.1 uncultured Rickettsiales bacterium
ATGAAGCCGCTGCGGTATTCCTTGTAGTCCTTGATCACCGAGTTCACGAGGATCTCGTCGAAGTAGTCCTTGATGGTGATCGCGGAGTACACGAACTTGTCACCAAGCCTACGGTTGAGCTCGTCGACCCGCTCGGCGGTTCGGTGGTGATAGTAGTGCCCGTAGCCGTTGCGATAGGTGACCAGGTGGATGCGGTCATAGTGCTCGGCCAGCATGACTGCGGTTGCGGTGGAATCGACCCCGCCGCTAAACATCAGCGCGATCTCATTGGTCTTGAGCTCGGGATACTCTCCGGGAGCCAGAGCCTGTGGCACAGGTCCGCGGCGCTCGAACACATCGGAGCCGGTCTCGATGGGCTCGAGCTTGCGAAAGGGCTCTGTAAGGATCGGCAGTCGCACGATCGCGCCTCCATTCCCCTCCAGAATTAGCACCGGGTAGGCGCTCCCGCAACGTAGAGGGCCGCTGGAGTGGGTGCTCCTGCAAGTATAGTCGGTGTCCAAATCCAGCCGTCGTCGGCGGCTATACTTCCAGCCTCCCATGGAAAAAGCGCTCTTATCGTGGCTCTCTTCTGACCAGCGGCGCTGTGCCGATGGCCGCGTGCTCAGCTGGAGCAACGAGCAGCACCCGGGCTATCCCTACGATGAGGCGACCGCCTTATTGGCGGCTCTGTTTGCCTGGCGGGGCGAGGACAAGCGGGCTGAGCAGCTGACTGGTGTTCTCGAAGAGAGGCTTCTCGGGGAGCAGTGGTTGGGCCGTGACGGCATCGGCTATGTCTTCGATTCCGCCCTGGCGCTTCCCCTTCTGGGCGATCCTCAGCCGCTGGCTGATCGTATTGAGGCGAGCCTACGAGAGCGGCGTGCATGCTCGCAGGTGACGCGGCCTGGCTGGTGGTCGCAGAGCTATGGCGCGCACCTGATCAAGTGTGGCTTGTGGCTTTGCCGGGTTGGCCGCAGAGAGTTCGCAGAGCAACTGGCCGACGATCTCGTCTCGCGTTGCTTTGACGGAGAGCGCTTCGTCGTCAACGAGGGTTCTGAGCTGACTTATCTGCACAGTCATTGCTATGCGTTGGAAGGACTCATCGGGTTGCAGCGCCACCCTGATGTGATCCTGGCTGGCGTCTCGTGGTTGGCACAGCAGCAGGACGAGGATGGCTCGCTGCCTGACTGGTCTGGCAGGACATCGCAGTGTCGACCCGCTGACGTCTGTGCCCAGGCTCTGCGCCTCTGGACCTTGGTGGACCGTGAACGCTTTGTCTGTTGCATCGAGCGCGCCCGTGCCCACCTCGGCTCGCTGCAGGATGCTTCTGGTGGCATTCGCTATCACCGGGACAGCGAGGACACCAACAGCTGGGCATCGATCTTTGCTCTGCAGGCGCTGTGTTGGACCGAGGTAGCCCCTGGCGAGGAGGAGCTGCAGTGGCTGCTCTGAGCTCGATTGACGATGCGTCCCAGGGCACAGTCCTTGGCCTCTGGGATGGGCACGATGCGGGCGTGGCTGTTGCCCACAAGGGGACCCTGCTCTGTGCACTGAGTGAAGAGCGGATCAGTCGCCGCAAGAGGGCGTGTGGCTTCCCTTATCGCAGCCTGGAGGCCGCTCTCAGCTTCTGCGGCCTGGATCTTCGTGATGTCGATCTGATCGCTGTGCCAGGACGCTGGGGGCGCTTCGGGCACCGCCTGGCAGATCCTCTCTACAGGTTGGGCACTGGGGAGCGTGATCCACTGAGCTTGAGTTCGGTTCTGGTACGGCAGATTGAGTGCGGTGTTGCGCGCTTTCCGGGACTGCGTGCGTTGGAGTCAGACGGCGCGCGCGCTGTGCTGGCGGCACGGCTGCGGCGCCTGGGCGCCAGGGCCAGGCTCGTACCGATCGGGCACCACGAGGCCCACGCGTCGACAGCCCGCCTGGTTGCGATCCCAGGTTCCTTCATCGTCACGATGGATGGCTACGGTGACGGTCTGGCGGGCACGATCGAGTATCCCGACGGTCGTCGCGAGGAGCTGCTCGCGCCAGGGGACAGTGTGGCGTTGGTGTATGGGGCGGTTACCCGGGTGCTCGGCTTCTCTGAGGGTGAAGAGGGCAAGGTGATGGGCCTTGCTGCCAGGGGGAATCCGGCGGCTCTTCGCCACTACTTTCGCAGGGTGCTCCGGCGGGGAGGCTGTGACCCGCGCCTGGGGGGAAGACCGGGTCGGGCCTGGCTGGGTAATCACAGCCGCGCAGATGTCGCGGCAGCGCTTCAAGAGCGCACCGAGCAGGTGGTTCTCGACATGCTGGCACCAGCGCTCCAGAGTCGCGTTCCGGTCGCCCTGGCGGGGGGACTCTTCGCAAACGTCTCGCTCAATGGCTGTCTGGCGCGGCGCGGGATACCCGTGTCGGTGTTCCCGCACATGGGCGACGGTGGCCTCTGTGTCGGAGCGCTTGCTGCGCTGCTCCCTGATCTGGACTGGGGGCTCCCGTTTCTGGGACCTGCTTACGGGATCGACCGGATGGAGAGTGCGTTGCGCTCTGGTGGACTCGATGTGCAACGTCATGAGGATCCTGAGGGCCCACTGCTTGCCGCGATCCTTCGTGGTGGGCTTGTGGCCCGGATGATGGGTCGCTCGGAGTTTGGTCCCCGCGCGCTGGGTCACCGCTCCATCTTGTTGCGCGCCGATCGACCCGAACTCTCGGCCGAGCTGGGTCATCGCCTGGAGCGAGATGAGTTCATGCCCTTCGCACCAGTGCGTCGCTGGGGTGAGGGATCGCGCACGATGACCGTATGCGTCGACGCCGATCAGGAACTACGCGCGCGCTGTCCGGCAGCTGTCCACATCGATGGCACGGTGCGAACACAGCTCGCCAGCGAGGAGGCAGATCCTGGACTGTGGTCGCTCCTGGATCGGGCAGAACAGGCCGGCCTTCCGGCCCTGATCAACACGAGCTTCAATCTGCACGGTGAGCCCATCGTCGAGACTCCAGAGGACGCAGTCCGGTCCTTCCTGGCCGCCGATCTCGATGTGCTGCAGATGGGCCCATTTATCGCACGCAGGTTCTCGTGAGCGAGTCGCTGAACTCGAGCGGCTTGTGCGCGGATGCCCTCCTTCTGGCGCGGGCTGTGTCGGCTGGTCTGCGTCGTCCGTCCGGCCCATTCAAAGTGACCGCAGCGATCACCTGGGTCTGCGAGCAGCACTGTCAGCACTGCAATATATGGCGCCGCGAGCAGGGCGCCGAGTTGAGCGCCATGGAGTGGCGCCAGATCTGGCGTGAAGCACGCTCGACGCTCAGCTGGATTGACCTGACCGGTGGCGAAGTCACCAGCCGTGGAGACTTCGCCGAGATCGCTATCTCGGCCATCGAAGAGCTGCCTGAGCTGGCCATGCTGCACTTCCCCAGCAATGGCAGCGATCCCCAGAGGCTCGAGCGGGTGGTTCGCAGCATCCGGGATGCCGGTCCGCGGCGTCTTGTGGTCTCCATCAGCCTCGATGGCCCGCCCCGCATGCACGATCGGATTCGCGGTGAGAAGGGTGCCTTCGCTAGCGCCGTCGCGAGCTTCGTGCGCCTGCGCAATCTGGGTGTAGCAGCCTATTTCGGAATGACGCTGTCGCCGATCAATGAGGACTGCCTGCACGAGACGATGCTGGCCCTGCGTGAGCAGGTTCCCGATCTCAGCTGGCGGGACCTGCATCACAACTTTATCCACACCAGCGGCCACTACTTCGGCAATGAGGACATGGATCGGCTCGACCCTCGGCGTATGGCCGAGCTCGCCGAAGAGGTCATGAGGCTGCGTGGCCTGCCTAGGACTCCTACTGAGTTGCTCGAGCGCCTGTACCTGCGCCAGGTCGCCCGCTACGCGAGCACCGGCCGCTCGCCGCAGCCCTGCACCTCGCTGGCGGGCAACTGCTTCATCGCCCCCGACGGCACCGTGCACCCCTGCCACGTGTGGGACAGGCCGGTGGGCAAGCTCTCGGCCCACGGCTACTCCCTGCAGCAGATCTGGCCCAAGACCCCGGCGCTGCGCGCCCGCGAAGGGGTGGTCGAGGAGCGCTGCCCGGGCTGCTGGACCCCGTGCGAGGCGTATCCGACGATTCTCAGCAACATGCCCCGGCGATGACCGAACCGTCCTCCTCCTACGAGCAGGTCCGCGGCCGCGCGGGCCGCCGCAAGAGTCCCTGGAACCTGCTGCTCCTGGCCGGGATCGCGCTGGGCTGGGCGGGGGTCTATCTCGGCCTGTTCTGGCTGCTCGATCGCCTGCAGCAGTGGCAACTCGCGGACGGAGCCTTCCTGTTCCAGCAGAGCCACGCGGGTGAATTGATCCTGCATCTGCCGCTGGCGGTCGCAGCGCTGCCCCTGGGAATGCTGGTGGCCAACGCCATCTTCTGGTGCATTCCGCCGGCACGGCAGAGCTTCGAGCGGGAAGCGGAAGGGTGCGAGGGCGCGTCGTTCCGGCCGACGATGTGGCTCCTGCTGGGTGTGAGCGCAGTGGGCCTCGTCCTTTGTCTGCCTATCAGCTGGCTGGGCACCTTCACCGGCGTCTCGTATGCCATGGGCGATGGTGTCCGCACCGGCTGGGATAGCTATGACTGGAGCGAAATCGTGGCCGTCGACCTGTGGTGCTGCGGCCAGGGCGATGGCGACCTCGGACCGGGTTGGATGGGCTATCGCCTGCGCATGGCGGACGGCGTCGAGATCGATCTTCTGCGGGATCTGGGCGAGTTGTCGATGCGGCAGGACCTGCTGGAGCGATGGGGCCCGCCGCCGTTGTCAGTGGCTGAGCTCGGTGAGCAGAGCCGCGCGCGCCGCATTGAGGGTCTCCAGCGGATTCAGCCCTTCCTCGCCGCAAACGGCCGTATCGCGACTCGCTGGCAGTTCACAGAGACCGCTCACCGCCGACTGAAGAAGCGCTATGGGGACGAATCCTGGGTGCCTGCGCTCGCTGCGCTGCTCGAGGAGACCGAGGTGCGCGCTGCCGCCCACCAGCCGGTCCACACCTCGCGCCCCGGCCTCGACTCGGCCGGTGCAGTCTCGCCCTCGCCGGCAGAGTAGCCCTCAGTTGTGCCAGGGCTCGATCGCGTCCTTCACCTCTAGGGATGAGGGGCTGACCACTGCTTTCCAGAGCAACACCTTCTGGGCGGAGCGGTTCACCGTGGTCGCGACGCTCAGGCCACCGGCGGGCATACGCACCCGCAACACCGGCTTCGGCTCGCTCTTCAGTTCCACGGGGCTGCTGCACTCGCCCTCTATGCCACCCAGAAGCGAGAACAGCTTGCACTGCTCGATGTCATCGGGGTCGGCGAAGTTGCGGTCCAATCCCAGATCGGCGGGATCCACGAAGAACAACTGCAGCAGGGACACGTCGTTGCTGCGGGTGGTGTAGAGCATGATTGGCTTGCCGTCCCAGGACACCCGAAGTCCCTGCAGACGCGCCATCTCGGGGACAGCGACCAGGTCAATGTCGGCTTTGGTGCCCTCTGGCATCAGCTTCAGGAAGTCCGTGCGGCCATAGAGGGGCTCGCGCATGTCCAACTCGATGACCACCGGCGGTCCAGGCGGGGGGGTCTCTGAGGGGAACCAGCCCCAGGCTCGACGCTCAGCCTCGACGCTTGGGCTGCCGAGATCCTGCCAGAGCTCACTGACCTTGCGTGCTGAGAGGAAGGTGCCAAAGCGATTGAGCTGCGAGAAGTCGGGCAACAGGCCAATGTCGGTGAGACGATCCGCCTTGTCTTCGACCCGTATCGGTAGCTCCCTGCGCTCTCCTGGGTAGACCGTGTAGTACCGCTCGTCGATGGGTGGTCGCCAGTCTTTGATACCGTCACAGGCGCCCAGAGCCAGCACGGTAAGAACGAACACAGTGACTGCGCCGTGTAGAGGGCGTCTCTGAACCCAGCGGGCGCCGTACATCATCCAAGCCATGAACGACGCGAAGACCACGACGATCACGCCCATCTTGTTGGGTACGTCCCAGGCTTCCTGTACCGCGAGACTGGCTTGCACAGGGCCCCACCACAAGAGCCAGAACAAGGCCAGGACTCGTCCGCGCGCGCTCGTCCAGGCTGCGAAGAAGCCGATGACGAGTAGGGAGAAGAGCAGCAGGCCGAGGTGGTCCGCCAGCCAGAGCGGCCAGCGCACGAAGGTGGGGAACGGATTGCCGGGCGTGCGCACGATTACATCGTGGAGAGGCCAATTTAGCAGGCCATTCCAACTAAAGCTCATTCCAAACAACTCATAAGGGAAGGCTGGGTACTGAGGATTGCTCTCAAACCGGAAGAGTGATCCAATACTCGGTGCCATCAGATGGTGCAGATTTTCTGGCAAGGTAAAGACGAAAAAAGCGACGAGATATCGACTGACTGCCCTAAGTCGATGAGTCGAAACAAGGGCTATGATTATGGTCGCTGGGATGGCAAGGATCATTACGTGGCGCATGGTCACAGCCAGGCCGATGAGTGCCCCCGCAGCGAACCAGCGCGGTCTGTGCAGCAAGAGCGCCAGGCCTGGTCCCGCGAAGGAGAGCGTCAGTAGGTTCTCATCGAGCAGAGGAATCCCAGCCACGGCGGGATTGAGGGGTAACAGCAGCAGGGCCAGCCAGGCGAAGCTGCGCTTATTGCTGCAGAGCCAGCCGAGGGTGAAGCCGCCAAGGGCCAGCAGCATTCCGCAGACACCGTAGAGCACTCGGAAGCCGATCTGACCAAACACACCGATGAAGCCTGCGAGCACGCCTGTGTTGCCGAGTCGAGCGTCCTGGATGTTCTCGACGAGCAGGCGGATCTCGGGGTTCACGTGGCCCGTTGCGGTCAGTGCGGTGGTGTAAATGCAGCTCTCGTTGAAGGCCAGCGATCGGTCGTACTTCAGGAAGTACAGCAGCCCCACGGCTGCTGCGGCACCCAGCACTGCGCGGGCTGGCCGATCGAGAGAAGTGAGCCAGGGGCGTGGGTCGAGGGCAGCGAGTACCCGCTCTCTGCCACCGCGTCTGGCGAGCAACGCCGCGCAAACGCCCGTGTGGATCAGCGCGACCCCGCCCACGAGCGGAAAGCTGACGTGTAGTGGCGTGAAGAGGCTGATGAAGAACGCCAGCGTCGGTACGATTCCTGCGCCCCAACCCAGGGCGACCAGTGCCTGCTCGGCGTGGTGGTGGGTGCTGTCTCCCTCGCTACCCTCTCCCTCTGCTCCCCCTCGTCCTGCGCCGCTTCCTCGTCCCCCGTGCAGGGCGACGGTCAAGATGCCCGGAACGAGCAGCAGCACGGCGCCGAGGACGAATCGAAGCAGGAAGATCAGCGTCTCCAATGAGACTCCCAGGTAGATGGTCTGCGTTGCGAAGCCGGCGCAGCGCTTCGCTGCTAGGATGCCGACCTGAGTTCACCATCGCCACTGCCGGGGCGTAGATCGGCATGGTTCGGAGCAGTTGGTCTATGACTGAAGGACGGTCCGGGCGCAAAGGCGCGTTGCTTCTTGTCGCCGCTCTGCTGCTGTCCTTTGGGGCACTCTTCAACACCCTGCTTGTCACCGTTCAGAATCTCGGTGATCGCGACGGTATTCGCTACATTAACGGTGGCAAGATTTTCTTTGAGCGCGGCGCGATGTGGTACCACACGCCCGGTCTGAGGCGCCTCGGTCTCGCGCCTCAGAACATTGGAGGTCAGGCCAACCTCCGTAACAACGACTTTGCCCTGTTCGAGCCCCCTGTCGAGGTCCTCGAGTCCATGGAAGTGGACTTCTCCCTGGCGCCTGGCGCTTTCATGCTGGTGGTTCTCGACCATCCTGAGCATGGCGGTGAGGGCACGCTCCGTGCGGTGCGCCTGACCGCTTTTGAGCAGAGCAAGACGCCCTTTGTAAACGCGGTGGTCCGATATGAGGACGGACGGGTCGTTGATAAAGCAGAGCTGCTCGAGCTGGGCGCGCAGTTGGCCCCTGGACGTCACAAGGTGAGATTGGAACTGGTCGGTGAGGAGACGCTGCGTGTCGAGGTAGATGGTCGCTCCACCACGGTGTCCTTCCCCTTGGGTGATCTGCGGCCGTATCCGGCGTTGGGTAGCGGAGAGTTGGATCTTACGATTCATAGCTGGGCAGTCAGTGGACGCGATATGGACGGCCGCTCCTTCGAGTGGCAGCAGAGCTGGCCCCTCGCCGAGGTCTTTACGCGCAACCTCGCGCCTATCTTGCAGCTCAGTGCTGTGGCCTGGCTGCTGCTGTTCGGACTCTTGCTCATCAAGGTCAGTCTAGAGAGCCGACGGCGCCCTGACCGGGTGATCATTGACGGTCTGTTACTGCCTCGGCCGCGGGCTATCTACGGGCTGATCACGCTGGTTCCGTTCACGCCGATGGTGCTGCAGTGGTTGCTGTTGTTTAACTACGTGGTGCTCTGCTGGATTGGTCTGGTCGCCCAACTCAAGGGTGATGGCGGTCCATGGCGTGTTCCGCTGGTGCGACGTGTCGGCCGGGGGCCCAGCGAGGGCGGAAGCCGAGCCATGTGGCTCGTAGCTGGCGCACTGGTACTTTCTGGTGTTGGCCTGCTCCTCGTCGGCACGGCGACCCCGCGAGATATTCTGGGCCAGGAGGTGCCTCCTGCCAGCGGCCGGCTCGTTGCTGTCAGTCAGCCAGTTGGCCCACTCGTCACCGGGCAGCGCCTACTGGTGCCGATGTCGGGCGAGGCGCACGAGCAACTCTCAATCAGCTTTCGCGTGGTGGTGGATGAGGGTCAGGCGGCACGGGTGGACCTACTGCAGAGTCTGCCCACAGACGCCGACGTCTTTCAGGTGGATCGCAATGCGGTGATTGATCGTCAGGCTTCTCCCGAAACCATCCCTTCCGAGGCCCTCCTGCCTGGCTTGCAGGGTACGAGCCCCAGGGCAGGACCTGCCGATGAGCAGGAAGGTCAGGGGCACGATGCAGGGCCCAATCAGGATGAGGGCCAGGGCGAAGACGGTTCGCGGCAGGGGGAGGGGACTGACTACGAGGATGGCTCCGGTGACCGCCATGATGGACGCGGCGAGCACGACGGGCACGATGGACGCGACGAGCACGACGAGCACGACGAGCACGATGGACGCGACGAGCACGACGGACGCGACGAGCACGATGGACGCGACGAGCACGACGGACGTGACGAGCACGACGGACGCGACGAGCACGATGGGCCGGAAGGTGAAGAAGGCGAGGGCCCATCGAACTATGCTTTCCGTGCGGTCTCCCTGCTGCTCAGCCGAGCGGAAGGTCTACCTAGCGAGCTGCGCAAGGGCTGGAATTTCGACATGCTTCGCTCGCCTCACGGTGGTTGGGACCTGGCCCCGGGTGAACACCTCATCGAGCTGCACTACAAGGAGCCCGTCGCCGTGGCGACGGTAGACGGAGTCCTTGTCGACTATCGAGGCGACTTTCGCGGCACCTTCAGCTCCACACCAGGCCCGGGTGGTATGCCCGACCACGATGCTTCGGGGAGCACCATTGCGGGTGTCCAGATTCTTCCTCAGACACCGAGCCTCGCGGGCATCGGTGACGTGAAGATCTGGACGCCGTTGGGTGACGGTGCGCCCGAGCCTT
This sequence comes from uncultured Rickettsiales bacterium, assembly GCA_964512375.1. GTDB lineage: Bacteria > Myxococcota_A > UBA796 > UBA9615 > UBA9615 > UBA6601. Next base: position 9,511 of record CAZEIY010000080.1, read on the forward strand.
CCTCCGCGCTGGCGCTGGCCGCGGCAAGTCTGCAGCGCACTGCCGTCCTCGCCACCCTCGGCACGATTCTGCTCTCTCTGGGGCTCTTTCTCGTCCTGGTCACTGCGCTGTGCAAGCTCCCCTTTTCCCGCGGGACCTTGCTAGCCGCCCTGCTTCGCTGGCTTCGCGCCCACGTCTTCCTGCTCGCCTGTCTCTATCTGTGGCTTCAGCGTGAGGCTTCATACGGCGGAATTGCCAGCGAGAAACAGTTGATGTTCTGGACCGCTGTGGCCGTGTTCATGGCGAGTGCCAACCTCTGGCAGGTGGTGCGCTCCGGAGGTGGTGGCTGGCGTCGCCACGTGCTTGCTGCGGCGCTGTGTGCGGTCTATGGCTTGCTGGTCTTTGAGGGTGCCTCGCGGGCCCATCCCGACTGGCGACATCAGGTCAGCACCTACTGGAATCACGAGCTCGCGCCGGAGTTTCACTGGGTCTACGATCCGATGCTGCGCCGCCTCAATCCCTGGTTCGTTGACCAACGATTCAAGCGGCGCGACTACCTGGGCTCTCACGAGGGCAAGCGTCGCGTTGTCGTCCTCGGCGGGTCACAGACCTTTGGGTGGGGCATTCCCTCCGAAGACCGGATGACGTTCAGTGACCAGCTTGCCGATGCGCTGTATTCGCGTGGTTACGACGACGTGGAGGTGATGAACGCTGCCTTCCCCGGTGTAAAGACCACCACCGGCCTGCGCTGGCTTGAGGGTGTGGCGCTGCGGTATCAGCCTGATGTCCTGATCATCAACTTTGTCGTGAATGAGTTCATGGACGTCGACCCGTATCACGTCTGGTCCGGAGCCCACCAGCCCAGTGATCGGGTAGCACCGGCTGCTGCATTGTCGTGGCTGCGGCGACTCCCTCGCGACATCCACTGCTCGCATCTGGTGCAGATTGTCCTTGCTCACAACTACGAGATCCTCGAGATGGAAGAGAGCCTGCGTCGAATCGTTGAGATCAGTCGAGAACGCGACATTGAGGTGGTCTTCTCGGTGGAGCCGACCAACATCTACGTCGAGTCCGGTGGCGAGGTCATCATGCGTAACGACGCGGACATTGGCGCCGCAGTAGCCGTCTACGAGCGTCTTGGTGCGGAGCTTGGGGTGCCCGTCTACAACGTCTTGCCCTACTTCCTCGAAGAGGCCGACAATCTGTGGTTCTACGACACCATGCACATGAGCCGTCTGGGCCATAAGGTGTTCGCCGACAACCTGGGAGCACTTATCGACTCAGAGGTCTTCGATGGCAAGTAAGGGTGGGCACGCGCTGAAGGGTGCACTGCTCTCACTGCCGATCGCTGCGCTGGCCTTCTGGTTGGCCTTCCGTGGTGTCGCAGCCCACGAGTTGGGTGCGGCCTTTGCGGCCGTTCGGCCCATGCCGCTCCTGCTCAGCCTGCTCGCCATGACAGCCCTCGCTGGTGTGCGCCTGTTGCGTTGGGGGATTCTCGTTCGTGCTGTCGCGCCGGTGCCTCCGATGAAGATCCTCACCATAGGGAGCATCGGCTTCATGGCCATTGATCTGCTGCCCGTGCGTCTGGGCGAGTTTGTGCGGCCGGTGTTGCTGCAGCGTCGAGCAGGAGTTCCCCTGGGAGCGGGTATGGCCACCATCGTCGCTGAGCGCATCATGGATCTGATCGCCGTTCAGTTGGCCCTGCTGCTGGCGCTTGCTTCGGCGGATCTCCCTTCCCTGCACGTACCCCTGTTTGAACGAACGGTGGATCTGGGTGTCGAGGGACGCGCCGTGGCGCTCGCTGCTCTCGCGCTGCTGGGTTTGCCGGCGTTCGGACTTGTTCTTGCCGGTGAGCGGGGCCTGCGAGTGCTTCGCTTTCTCGCCAGGTTGCTCCCGAAGCGTCTGTCCGCCATCGCCCTCTCGCTGGTGGGCTCCTTTCAAGATGCTCTACGTCGCATTGGACAGCCAATTGCTCTGGTTCAGGCGGGCGTGCTCACCATCATTGCCTGGACCTTGAATGTGCTCGTGCTGTGGGCCTTGCTCTATGCGCTTAACATCACGAGCCTGGGCTTTGCTGAAGCTACGGTGGTGATGCTGGTGGTTGCTGTGTGCATCATGCTGCCAGCGCCAGCAGGGGGACTGGGTGTCTTTGAAGCCGGGGGAGTCGCTGGTCTCATGTTGTATGGCATTGAGCAGGCTCAGGCAGGCGCGTTCGCCGTCTCGCTTCATGCCACCCACGTGGGAGTCATCGTGGTGATCGGCGCGATTATGCTGGCCATTGAGGGGACCAGCTGGGGCGAGATGTGGCGTGCTGGGACAGAAGGCGGAGAAGAAGGTCTCAGCGAATCCGGAGAATGATGTAGTTGCCTCCATCCAGGACGAACAGAGAGTTGCTCTGGAAGTGAAAAGCTACATCGACGGGTGAGTTGAGTCGGGCACTCTGCCCGATACCCAACGCATGGCTTCCGGCGCAGCCAGCGCAGGCCCCACAGGTGGGTGCACCGCACATCGTGCAAGGGCTGCCCAGCATCGTACTCGTCTCTCCGTCGCTGAGGAGAGCCTGGCGCACTGTGTTGTGCTCGGACTCAGCCCAGTACAGGCTCGTGCCATCGTGCGTCATTCCGCTGGCGCTGGGGATCTGTGCTGAGGCAACAGAACCGTCGGTGTGGCATTCGCCGCCTGTGCCGGCGAAGGTGTCCATGTAGCCGAGCACAGGGTTCCAACGGCGGATTGTGTTGCTACCTGGATCGGAGATGAACAGGGTGCCGTCTGTGCCAAGGGATACCGAGCGTGGCGCGCTCAGTAGGGCCGTGCCGGAGTAGCCGTCCAGGATCCCGGTGGTGTACGGAATGCCCGCGATGGTTTGCACCTCGGCTGTGGTGGGATCGACGGTACGCAGCGTCGAGCTGCCCTCGTCGGCTACGTAGATGAGCCCTCCGAGCCAGGCGATGCCGCCGATCTGGTCGAAGCCGGCGCTGGCTCCGTAGCTGTCCTGGTGTTGGTTGAGGCCGCTGCCGGCCACGGTGCTTACCGAAAAGCAGTGGGTCGAGCTACAAGGCGCCAGATCGATGGCTCTCAGGCGGCCGTTCGCACGGTCACTCACCCACAGCGTCTCGCCATCGCTGGCGAGGCCGTCGATGGACCCAAAGCGGCTCGACGTGCCCTGAGGAAGGTCGGCATAGCCGGGGCTGCCGTCACCTGCGATGGTGCTTACCGCGGCGGTGGGGATGTGAATGCGGCGCACGGTGTGATTGGCCGAGTCTCCGTAGTAGATGTACTCGTTTAGTGCGAGGAGCGCGCCGGGTCCGCCGAGCCTGGCGCTCGACGCGGCCGCATCGATGTTCCCAGGCTGTCCCGCCATTCCCACCAGCACGGTACTTCGATTCTCGAGGTTGCAGGTCGGGTTGCAGTTGTCGCCCCCTACGAGGTTGCCGTCATCGCAGATCTCGGCTCCGATGGTCTGGCCGTCGCCGCATGCCGCCCCAACAACATCGGGTCTGCAAAGCGCGCTGCAGCCGTCTCCATCGGTGGAGTTGCCGTCGTCACAGATCTCGGCTTCTCCGAGATCGATGCTGCCGTTGCCACAGGCTGTTCCCGCTTCGGGCAGACAGGAGGCGTCGCAGCCATCGCAGCCGCTTGAGTTCCCGTCATCGCAGAGCTCGCCGAGGCCCGGGTCGACAAGCCCGTCCCCGCAAGCGGCTACTAGCAGGCAGGTCGTGCGACAGGCTCCTGGGATGACGTTGCTGTTGGAGCTACCTGAGTCGCACTGTTCAGAGCACTCGAGGATGCCGTTACCACATACAGAGCTGCAAGGACTCGTCGTTCCGCCCGGACCGGCGGCTGAGTCGTCGTCATCACAGGGGCTCGCGCTGGTGTCGTCGTCTCCCGTGTCGTCGTCTCCTGTGTCGTCGTCTCCTGTGTCGTCGT
>CAZEIY010000081.1:0-4663 GCA_964512375.1 uncultured Rickettsiales bacterium
CTCATGAGCACGGCGGCTTCACCATCGACGCGAAGGGCCGAGGAGAGCGGAAGGTCACCATGAAACAGGGCCCCATCCAGAACAGCATGGCCCCGGACAAAGGCTCCTCGGCAATTGCTGACAACTTTGTGCTCAACCGCAATGGAAGCATCTCGCAATTCGTTGGCCAGACCAGACGAGTGGTCCCCAGCCATACGTCCAAGGCCGGGGAGGATGCGCTGCGAAGGGTCGGCCCGCAGGCTGGCTATCCGCCGAAGGCGTTCACTCACGGGTTCTCGAGCTGACGACTGGGCCGCGTGCGGAGTGGACGTTGTTGCCGCCGACACGGCAGAGATGGGCGCATGTACTTGCCGCCGCAACCTCCCAGCAAGCCTGCTCACCGGCTGATCACTCGCTGCGCCGTGAGAAACTCGTCAGCGCCCGCTGGTCCTAGGGGGAGCTTCTGCACACCAGCCAACCACCTGCCGAGATCCAAGGCGGCCGCGCAGGCTCCCTCGTCGACCTCACCCAGCGGACCGACACAAGAGGGACACCCACTCTCGCAATGACAAGCAACGATGCGGGCAGCTGACTCAGACAGCAGCACATCACATATCTGAAAGAGCTTCTCAGCGAAGCCAACTCCACCGGGCATCGCATCGTGCAGAAACAAGGTCGGTCGCTCCAGAACGAGATGAGATGTATCCAAAGCCCCGTGGTCTTCTGCGCCGGAGTGAAGTGCCTTGATGGAGCGATGCCCGCCGCGATCTAGTCCGGCAACCCAGGAGTCCTCGGGATCGGCCAGAGCCATTCCCAGATCGCTCGGATCACACATGAGATGCAGCGCGGCCAGGGACCGCATCACCTTGCCCAGGCCGAGCAATCCGTCGACAACATCCAGCCCGCGATAGCCAGCCTCTCGCAACACCTTGCCGTCAAGAGCCAGCCACAACGATGTCGTGTGCATTTCGACATCGGGAAGGTGAACATCACCAAAACCACAGTTCTCCGCTGTGTACAGCTTGATCTTCTTGTAGCCAATTGTGCGGGAAGCCACGTGGACCTCGCCATGGGCTCGCTCGTGACCAGAATGTTGCTGCTGCTCGAAGCTCTCAAGGATACGCACCCGGGAGTAGCTCATCGCCGTCGTGTAGTGATCGACCTGAAGCGCTCGGACGAAGGCCTTCTGTTGCTCCCAGTCAAGGCGATCGACCTGATACGGTTTACCTTCGAGCATGTAGATCGCGCCCTCATGGACGGTCGTCTGAGCGCTTATGCGATCGGTCTCGGCGATGACGCGGCTGCCATCGCTCTGGTCAATGATGACCACATTCTCTGGATCAGAGCTACGCAGAGAGACACCGTCGGCAGGGAAGCTGTCCTCAGCCCAATGCCAGGTGTCCCCTCGTTGATGTGCGACTCCCGCCTCACTGAGAAAGTCGAGAATCTCGGAGAGTTCTTCTCTTCCAAATTTCTCTTCGGCGTGGAATGGAAGCTCATATAGCGCACACTTAATGTGCGCCACGAGGACAACCAGGTTGTCCGGATCGATGCGAGCATGCTCGGTGGGGCTGCTGAAGAGGAACTCTGGATTGTTGATCACGTACTGATCCAAAGGCGTGTTTCGAGCCACCAGCACAACCAGAGAGCGTCGCAAAGAGCGGCCTGCTCGCCCGGCCTGTTGGAAGGCAGAGGCGACCGACCCCGGGTAGCCGGCCAGGATCGCGACGTCGAGGCGCCCGATGTCAATTCCGAGCTCCAGTGCATTGGTCGACACGACGCACGCCACTTGGCCGTCACGCAGGCCTTTCTCTATCTTTCGGCGCAGATTGGGCAGGTAGCCGCCACGATAGGAGGCCACCCTCATTTCGCTACCTGCTCGCTTGCAGTGTCGATCGCGCAAGTAGCGCGACAGGACCTCGGTATGTAGTCGAGAACCAGTGAAACAGATGGTCTGCAGCTTGTTCTCGACGAAGGGCGAGGCAAGGCGCCGGGCCTGGGACAACACGCCCTTCCGAATTCCAAGTTCCTTGTTGATGACCGGCGGGTTGTAGAAGAGATAGTCTTTGGGCCCACTCGGGGCTCCGTTGTGCTCAGCTCCGACGAGGGTCACTTGCCGACCTACAAGCCGCTCTGCATGCTCTCCTGGGTTCGATATCGTGGCTGAAGAACAAAGGAACTGTGGCCGTGATCCGTAGTACTCACACAAGCGCCGAAGTCGGCGTAGCACGTTGGCAACATGGCTACCGAATACACCGCGGTAACTATGCATCTCGTCAACGACGACGTAGCGCAGATCCTGAAATACGCGGCGCCATCGAGGATGATTAGGGAGGATGCCTGCGTGGAGCATGTCAGGGTTCGTAACAATTACGTGCCCGCGGTTGCGAATTGCAGTTCGAGCATCTGCAGGCGTATCACCGTCATAGGTCCAGGTTCGCAGTGGGGTTCGAAGCTGCTCCGACAGGGAGCGCAAGGAGCCAACCTGATCCTGGCTCAGCGCCTTGGTGGGAAAGAGATAGAAGGCGCGGGTACTCGTGTCCTCGAGTACAGACTGGATGACAGGAAGGTTGTAGCAGAGGGTCTTGCCCGAGGCGGTAGGCGTGACCACGACCACGTCTTCACCACGCCTGCAGGCGTCGACAGCCAGACGCTGATGGCGATAGAGCTGGTGGACCCCCTCGGTCTTCAGTGCCCGAACGAGGCGTGGGTCAAGCCAACTCGGCATATTCTCCGAGCGAGCCGAGCGAGCCGGCACCTTGATGTGAGCAGTTATGCACTCAGCCGCTCCTGGAGACGAGCCCAACTCACTGATGAGCTCAGCAACTCCCTTCCGCCTGGGGATACTGGTCATCGCCAACTGCCTTGTTGTGCTAAACCTGCCACTCAACCACCCCTTCTGCTGGCTTGCTGCCCGCACGAAAGGTCTGCGAGTTCAGCAGCACCAAAGTAACTGAACATGTGTTCAATGCCAAGTACTTCCTCAACCCAGCAGGGCTTCGTTTCAACTGACGATGGGATTGAGTTGTTCTTTCGCGTTCTCGGTACGGGAGACCAGCCCGCCCTCGTCTGCTGCAACGGGGTGGGCGTATCCACCTTCTTCTGGGAGTATGTCGCGCGACGCTTCTCAGAGCACCGCAAGGTCGTTCTCTGGGACTATCGGGGGCATGGTCGCTCATCAGTGCCTGACAATAGACAGCGCCTCGGCATCCCCCGCTGCGCGAGAGACCTGGGCACCGTGATCGACGCCTTGAAGTTGAAGAATCCCATCTTGATGGGCCACTCCATGGGGACTCAGGTCACCCTGGAGCGTTACCGGCAGAATCCAGACAACGTCAGTGCCCTTGTCTCAATTCTTGGCACGTACGGACATCCCCTGGATACCTTCAACGACCTCTCAGCGAGCAGCAAGGTCTTTGACCTCCTTCTGCACCTCTCCGACCGGTTCCCTCGGGGAGTCGACGCAATCGGCAAGTTCCTGGTGTCGTTACCCCGAGGTTTCGAGGTGGCACGCACCCTGAAGATGGTGGACGGAGGGCGGCTCTCTCCTCACGACCTCAGCCAATACCAGCGACATCTCGCTCAGATAGGCTTCCCGTTCTTCTTCAAGATGGTGCGTGAGATTGGTGAGCACACAGCCGAGGATCTGCTCGACTCCATCGCTGTCCCCATGCTGGTCGTGGCCGCAGAATTCGATGCTTTCACTCCGCCGCACCTCTCGCGCAAGATGGCAGAGATGGTGCCGGACAGCAGGCTCGTCTGGCTGGAAGGAGCCTCTCATGCCGGAATCGTCGAGCAGCCGGAGCGGATCAACGAGGCTCTGGACTCGTTCCTGACGGAGCTGTCGTAGCCGCCGACGCGGCCCCTCCTCGCGTCTTTTGCTCTTCCGCGCGCGAACGAGGCGCGCAACGATCAGCAGGTCGTAGGGTGCTTGCCCAGGCAATAGCCAGACGCTCTTCGTGAGTGCAGGGACAATCACCGGCCAGCTCCGCGGCCTGATCTAGTAGCTCAGAAGAAGTCTTCACCTCTCCCTCAAGTGCAGCGATTGCTCCACCAAAAATCCAGCCCCAAGCATCTGCCGGAAATTCTTCACGCAGCGCAGTGCTCGAGGCCTTCGATTCGGAGAGCTTGCCAAGGGCGAGCATTGCCTCAATCTGCACCAACTGTGCCGCCACATCGTCAGCCGACCCTGCGAGCACCTCAACCACCGACGCCATCGCCTCCTCTGCCTTGCCATCGAGTAGAGCAACCTTGGCACCCTGCACCTTCAAGACCACAGACCCTTCATGCTTGCGCAGGCCGCGACTGACAGCTGCCCTGGCAGGGCCGATGCGGTCCGCTGCCAGGTACAGATCGGAGAGCCCGACATACTCCGACTCAGTGGTTGGCTCCACGTCGATGGCGCGCTCATAGAGGGACGCCGCCTCGAGAGCGCGTCCGTCGGCCCGCCGGAGCTGGGCCAGAGGATAGATGTGGTGTTTGCCGGCTTCTGCTGGCTTGAGCAAGCCCATGCAGCGTTGCAAGAAGGCTTCGGCGAAGCGCGCCTCGCCACCCTCCATCAGGATTCGACCAATCTCAGCAGCGCTGTCAGTTCGCTTTGCCTCGATCGCTTCGTCACCAAGAACACGTGCTTCATCCACGAAGCGTCGCCTCGCCTCAACAATCTGGTCCTCGGGAGCGGAGA
>CAZEIY010000081.1:4673-5979 GCA_964512375.1 uncultured Rickettsiales bacterium
TGCACCCGCAGAGCCTCGAGTCGTTCCTCATAGCTGAGACCGCTCTCTCCATCAGCCTCGGGCTCTCCCTCGGGGGCAGGCTCCGACGCGGCCGTCACGGGTTCAATCTCTGGCTCGTCCTCGTCAACACTGCTCAAGAATGCCCACGCTCCCAGCACGAGAACGAAGACCGCAGCCAACCACAGCGTCCGATTGTCATCCATGGCCATGCTCAATTCTCCTCAGCCACCAGGCGCTCAGCCCGCGCCTTGAAGGCCTCAAGAGTTGCCGGCAGCGTCTTGCCCACCAGGCGATTAACAATAGAGCCGGGAAGGAACACCCCAACGGCAACTTCAATGTTGTAGGTCGCTCGTATCCCGCCGCCGGGTCGATCCTCAATGAGCCAGGAGCCGTCGTTCCGCTTGAACGGGCCCTTACCGAGACTCCACCGGACTTCAGATGGGCCACGCTCGACCAGCTTCAGCGTGTACGAGATCCGCTTAATAAGATTCAGCGTAAAGCGCACTTCGGCGCTCTCCCCTTCTCGCCGGACCATCTCGACCGACTCCATATCCGACAGGAACTCGGGATAGCTCGCATAGTCAGTGACCACCGAAAAGAACTGCTCCGCACTCACCGCGACATCAATACTCTGCTGTGCTCCAGCCACCTTGGGGCCTCCCAGATTCAAGCCAATAGACTGCGATCGGTGCTCATCACTCTATGACCCGGTCAGAGCCATCATCGCGCCGTTGCGGATGATAACAGCCCAACGGAAGAACGCAGGCCACATGTACTGCTGAAGCGAGGGGCTGGGATTGGCGGTTCATCGAACCAGCCATCAAGGCGCCAATCCGGCGCGAATCCCCGCGAAGTAATCGCATAGAGCCTTCGCGCCAGTCGACAGATGACCGCATTTCTTGAATTCCCTGCAGCCTCGACAACTAGACGTCAGGGCTACCACCGACACCGCCCTATCTCATCGATTTCACCTGTGGGAAACAACGTCCATGCATCACATTTTCCATTCGTTATCCACAAGTAATACACAGCACCCTGCCGTCGCTGATCGGCGGCGCCATAGGCAGTGACGCGTGGCGCCAGATCGCATCCTAGTGAACGCAATCCAACTGTTTTACAGTTGCAATTCACACCAGTATGTATTGTCACTATAAGCACTTGTATTTACAAGAGATCTTGCGGGAGAGCTTGTCGCCCATGGGAGGGATATGGGTCAATCCAACGTCAAATTGGTCGAGTCGCGCCTTGACAGAAATTACCATGAGCCGATAGCGTCAGTTCTGAGAGGTCCGAGCGGTTCGCCGCC
>CAZEIY010000081.1:5989-13360 GCA_964512375.1 uncultured Rickettsiales bacterium
TGACTCGACGAGTGAAGTACATCGCAAAGGAACGGCGCCTCAGTATTCCGGCAGAATTTCTCCACCAGCACTCAATAGAGCGCGGCGACTCAATCGTAGTCTCTGGCCGTCAGGGCAAGCTGTATGTGTTCCCCCTGCATACCTGGGAGCGGCACAAGGAGATGGCTCAACAAGTACAGAACTGGTTCCCGAGCCAACAGTCACCCCTGCTCGACATCCTTGCTCTGGGTGTTCCCCTGCGCCTGGGCTCCCAGGATCGCATTGTCCTCCCCCGCGACTTCCCCTTCCAGATGGAAGAAAGCACCCGGCTCTTCTGGGAGCTGGTGGATGGCATCCTCATCATGGAGCCACAGCACGCCGCTGTTCCAGAACGCCCTGCCCTCGCGCAGCCCTCCGGTCAGGCCAGCCTGCTGGACCTCATGGGCTCAAGCCGCGAGTCGAGCAGTCAATTCAGTAGAAATTCCGCCCAGGAAGACCTCGTCGAGCAGATCTCGGTGGGGCGTATCGATCACCGCGACCACACATTCAGTGACTCCAGTGGAGGAGCCTCCGAAGCCTTGACCCGAAGTGTTCGGGTCGAGGGCATTCGCGTTCCACTGGTGTTACGTGAACGCGATGACGGTAACTATCAGGTCATTCAGGGTTTTCGGCGTCTCGCCGCTGCTCGTGACCTACAGATGAGATCCGTGCCAGCCATTGTCTGGCGCGGACTCAGCGAGGCGGACTGCAAGCGGCTCAAGCTCATGGACAGCCCTGCTCCGAATGAGCAGGAGAACTCCCCTCTCCATCGCCTGCAGTCCACCGTTCGGCTCCACGAAGACCAGGTCGCACTCAAGGAGATTGAGCGCATCACCGGACGCCGGAAGCGGACGCTACAACGCTACTTGCGCGTAGCGCAGGACCCGCGTCTTCGAGACGCTATCGAGGGCAAGCGGCTATCAATCTTCAAGGCCGAAGAGATTCTGAAAGCTGGAGTAGACCCAGAAACCGCTATCCAGGAGCGATGGACCGTAAAGCGCATCCGAGAAGAAGGTTCTGACCTGGGCACCGCACGACCCAGACGTCACCACGAGGCTCAAGGGAGCCTCTAAGAAGTCGCTCTCGGCACACACAGGGAGACCCGCGTGGCTCCGCTCCATCCCTCATACACAGTGGACACAGCTCCACCCCTCATGGGGTGACAAGTCGCGGATCTATGTTCAGCTAAGCTTTGCTACTGCTTCCGCTATCCTCGCGGCTCCCTGCTCAATGCGCTCAAAGGTCGTTGCATACGAGATTCGGACACACCGGTCCTCTCCAAAGGCTTCACCTGGAACAACGGCGACAAGTGCCTCGTCCAGCAGATAGGAAGCCACATCAAACGCACAACTCAGAGAAGCGCCACTGGGGGTCGTCCGGCCGAAGAGTCCGCTGACGCTGGGAAACAGATAAAAGGCTCCCTGCGGGATGGGACCTACCTCCAGACCGCCAACTTCGTCGAGGGCCGATGAGAGGACCTTCCTGCGTCGGTCGAGAGCGCTGAGGATCGGCTCGAGAAAGTTGCGGGGCGCTGTGACTGCGGCGAGAGCAGCGAGCTGATTCACCTCACACACACCCGAAGTGCTGTGTCCCTGGATCTTTGAACAGGCCTTGACCACATTCGTGGGAGCAACGATCCAGCCCACCCGCCAACCTGTCATGGCGTAGGTCTTGGAGACTGCGTTCACGATGATGGTCCGCTGAGCGGCATCTTCTGACAGGGTCGCCATGCAGGTACTCCTGGCACCGTCATAGGTGATGGCGTCGTAGATCTCGTCCGAGATAATCCACAAGTCATGTTCCCGAGCAAGCTCAGCGATTGCGAAGAGTCGATCCCTCTCGATGACGCAGCCGGTTGGGTTGCTGGGACTGTTCACCAGGATGGCACGAGTGCGGTCCGTGATTGCCGAGCGGAGCTCGTCGAGATTGGGCTGAAAACCATCTTCAGGCCGGGTACGCACGACCACCGGGCGAGCTTCTGCAAGCTGCAATTGAGGTGGATAGGAGACCCAGTACGGAGACATGAGGATCACCTCGTCACCGGGCTCGAAGAGACTCTGCGCAAGATTGAACAGCGCCTGCTTGCCTCCCATGGTCACCATCACATTGGCGCTGCTGACCTCCAGAGCGTGCTGGGTCCTATAGCTCTCTGCGATCGCCGACCTCAAGGCGGGAATCCCCGGCACCGGCGTGTACTTGTGCTTGCCATCGTCGATTGCCTGATGAGCGGCAGCAACCGCCTCAACTGGCGGGACGCCGTCGGGCTCACCCGCGCTGAGATCGATGATATCCAGGCCTCGCGTGCGCAGTTCGGCAGCACGAGCCTTGATTGCCAGAGTAGCGCTGGGCTGCAACGCCTCGATACGGGAAGAAAGTCGTCTCACTGGCTCATGCTCCTCAACATTTCTTCTTCATCTCGGCCTCAACCAGCTCGGGCACAAGGCCTGTTATGTTCCCACCGAGGGCGGCAACCTCCTTGACGGTCCGCGAGGCAATGTAGAAGTACTCCTCATCGGTCATCATGAAGACGGTGTCGATGTCCGGCGCAAGGCGGCGGTTCATCATCGTCATCTGAAACTCGTACTCGAAGTCCTGCACCGCGCGCAGACCGCGGATTACCGTTGAAGAGCCCCTACCCCGCACGTAATCAACCAGGAGGCCATCGAAGCTCTCCACCTTCACTCGTGGCTGATCACAGAAGATGCGCTTCATCATCTCCACGCGCTCCTCGACGCTGAACATCGCGCGCTTCTCGGGATGTCGTAGTACTGCGACTACCACCTCATCGAAGACCTCCAGAGAGCGTTCGACGATGTTGAGGTGACCCAGTGTCATCGGGTCGAAGCTGCCCGGGTAGATGGCGGTACGACTCATGTCCTTGCCCCTCCATGTCGATAAAAATCCAGATCAGTCTGACCGTAGCTGCGATTATCGCTCAGAATCCACGGGCCGACGTGGAGAGGTAGCTGTTCGCGGCCATCGCTCTCCACTGCAATCACCGCATCCCGTGCAAAGAGTTCCTCAGTGATTGGAGCCATAGCATCGAGACAGGCAGACGCCAGTCCCCTTCCATAAGGTGGGTCCATAAATACGAAGTCAAAGGGCCGGCCGGCACGGACGAGGCCAAGCAAAGAGGCGCAGGCGTCCCGACGAACTACCTGTGTCGCAGCGATTCCCTCGAGCATCGTGATGTTGCTATCGATGATACGGACATGTGCCGGGTCCTTCTCAACAAAGACGACCTCACTCGCCCCACGCGAGGCGGCCTCGATACCAATGCTCCCCGTGCCTGCAAACAAGTCCAATACCCTCTGTCCATCAAGTTGTTGCCCTAAGATCGAGAAGAGTGCTTCTCGTACTCGTGCGGCAGTAGGCCTGACCGCGCGATCTGAAGGTGGCCTGAGCCGACGCCCACACAACACCCCTCCTGTGACGACCAGACCGCTTCCCATCCGTTGCGGCCCCCCAGGTACGTTCGTCTATTGAGTGATCGAGGCCCACAATCAGGGTCGCAGCCACCTCGAGTGGACCCCGTGGCCCTGGCCTGCGGCTTATACCACGGCGCTCAGAGGTAGCGTCTCATCGAAGCCCCAACCGCCTGCGAAGGGTCCACTCTGCCGCCAGGGGGAGCACGCCAAGCAGCAACAGCCACCAGCGATCCCACAGTGGCTCGACTCTTCGATCAATGGTCAGCAGGCTGTGCTTGTCGCTCAGAATCATGGACTCTGGGTCGGGGCTATCACCCTCTAGGACGACACCACCACTACCCCTGGCCAGCGCAGACAGTAGGTCAGGCTGTGCGCGAGGGTCCTCAAGTTCGCCCTGACGCTCAGTCACCGAGGCGCGCGCCTCAGCATGCCTCGTCTCCCCAAGAGGCCCGAGGACATCCACGCCAGCCACCATTACCCCCTCCGCAGCGGCCTGAGTCTCGAGAGTGACCTGCCCACCAGAGTCCGTCTCAGCAACGACCTCCTTCCATGGTTCCCCACCGAGGGCTCCAATCGTACTCGTGACAGCGACCCCTGGTCGTGGAGCGTAGTCGGCTCCAAGCACCCTGATCTGCACCTGCACCTCATCCCCCAACCCGTAGTTCTCGCGGTCGAGAAGCACCTGAACCTGCTCTTGCCGAGCGTCCTTTACCAACCATCGGATGGCATTTCTCCAGAACGATGTGTGACCACGACCCATGCTTGAGTGAGCCGAAGACGACATGCTCCAACGCCAACTCTCATCACTGGCAAAGGCCATCGTGCGACCGTCATCCACGCTCCTCACAGCAGCCAACACCGGACCGCCGGGTCCCGCACTAAGCAGTGTCACCGCGCCGTCGCGAAGCGGTCCCAGTGGATTTCGTCCAGCCAAAGGAGAGACTCCCGACCAGAGCTCGCCATTGCGCTCTTCGTCCTGCTCCAGTCGAGTGACGGGATGCCTGAGCCCTGCGTCGGCAAGTCCTACAGTGAACTCTCCTCGCACGAATGCGGTCGCCGGGATACGAGTCGGCATGACCTCATCGAGCGCAGAACCCGCATATTCCCCCTCACCGAACGACGTACTGCCGCCGATCATCAGGAAGGCACCCCCAGCCCGCACATACTCCGCAATGTTCGTGAGAAACGTGTCTGGTGGAAGCTGCGTAAATGATCCAAACCAGAAGTCCTGGAAGATCACCAGATCGAAGCCCTGCAGATCCTCACTGAACAACTCTTCGTAGGGAAAGGCGATGAGGGAGAGGCCGCCTGAGCGCGTGAGAGGGCCTCGACGGTCAGCGTTGCGAAGGATGAAGAAGCTAACCAGATCGATGTTTGGGTCTGTCTTGAGGAGACGGCGAAGGAACTTCACATCCCAGGACGGCCTGGAGCTCACCTGGAGCACGCGGGTGCGATCACGAATCACCTTTACAGTCGCTTCGGCAACATTGTTCTCGATGATGGAATCACCCCTGAGCGCAGGTAGCTCGACCCGGTAGGTATGAAAACCAACACGATTGGGCTTTACCTCAAAGCTCAGTGACTGCTCCCCCTCCTCGATCGGAACAGTTCGAGTCGCGATAATCTCTCCATCCTCGCGCAAGATCACTTCGAGAGAGCCGCCAGTCATTGACCGATTACTCAACGTCGCTTCGAGCAGTAGCGGGCGACGCACAAATCCAAACGGCGGCACAAGGATCTCGACCCCAAGATCAGGTGGACCCTCGGGGCTCCCAACGGTCCAGACGGAGACAGGGAAGCCCAGATCAGCCGCCAGACTCTCCACAGCATCCTCGCCGCCCGCGTGCAACGCTCTGCCAAGAGACGACCGATCGGCACCATCCGAGATGAGTAGAACTCCTGCAGGGCGCTCGCCCGCCAGTGCATCCTCGAGACCAAAGAGCGCCCGCCCAAGATCTGTAGAAGTAGCGTCGGCGGGGAGCCGTCCGCGCCCCTCCCATGGCATCAGATCCTTGCCAACCAGAAAAAAGCGTAGACGATAACGCTCAGCTAACTGAGCGAAGCCTCTGTCATGACCTTCGAGCCACTCAGCAGCAACCTCGTTACGGCTGCGACCACCGACGTCCTGAGTTCTCATCGATCGGCTCACATCGACAAGCACCGCCAGCGGCTCGCTACGCTCCTGGCCTTCGGTGCGCACCTGGACGGGTCCGCAAAGCACGAGGGCTACCGTTCCAATCGCTAAGAGCCGCAAGCCGAGGAGCAAGAAGCGGCGGCGTGGCGGTAGTTTTGAATAGCCAAAAGCTGCCAGAATGAAAGCCAGCAAGAGGACTGAACCCGCCGCAACAAGGGACCAGCCCGTGAGTGCCGGCTGCCAATCGAACTGAGCGCTACGGAGAAGGAGCTCACTGCTCACCGCTGGTAGCCTCCCTGCCGACGCATGCGATCAAGAAGAGCTCGCACATGGACAGCATCGCGCTTGTAGTTGCCTGTCAGAGCGAACAGCACCAAGTTGATTGCCAGACGCAATGCAGTTCCCCGCTGCCGCTCTCTGCCAGGCACTGCTTCGAGTGAATAGCCGCCGCCCGCTGAGCGCCACAAGGCACCCAACAGGTCATTGCTGGAGTAAAGGACGGGAGTGATGTCGCCCTGCCAGACGCCCTCCAGGTACGGACGGACATTCATACGCCCTGAGGCTCCACCGAGAAGGAAGAAGGAACGATAGACAGCATGATCACGACCAATAGCTACCAATGGAGACCCTGGTAGAACTCGCGCCAGCTCCCTGCGCACACAACGATCGAAATCAGACGACAGCCGTCCGCTGGCGTCATCGATGAACAGAAATCCCCCCTCGCGCAGGTAGAGACGAAGGTTCAGCACGGCAGCTTCACTAAACGGGGAAAATCCGGCATCACCAGAAAGCACCACAAACGGTGTCTCAAACAGCGTTGAACTCGCGAGATCGACGTCCTCGCTCGCCAGTTCAGCACGTACCGAACTGTTCTCTTCAACATCGCTGACCAGATCACGGAGCGCCCCCGGCCGAGGGTCCTTCAGCCCAGGGACTCTGATGCGGGCGATACTGACAGCGCTCGGGACCTCGCCGAGCGCTCTCAGAGGCGCTGAAGCTGCCAGAACGAGAGCGCTCAAGCCCTGAAGGAAGCTCCGTCGGGTGTTCACCGCCATCGTTCAGCCATGCCTCAGAGACAGCGACGCCTCAGCAACAAGGGCGAGCAACAAGATCAGCCAGAGGACAGGAAGAAGACTACTCGTCCGAACCACCTCGCCCTCACTCTCAACGACCGATTCCTCCCCTGCCCTACCGTGGAAGACCAGGCCCGGCAGCGCTGCGTGGAGGGATTCCGCGGAGAGCGGTGTGAGCCGTGACTCACGCGCTGGAACCCGCACGGAATACACTGCCTTGAGTTCCTCCTCACCGCTAGCATGATCCGCCCAGAAGAGACTGTAGTGCCCCGGCTCTCGCGCCTCGGAGAACAACAAGAGGCCTTCTTCATCTGCGCCTACCGGGTCGAGTCGGACCTCGTGGTCGCCAGGCCCCCGCAGCCAGGCGACTCGTCGTGGATCGGGGGGAAGCGGAAGAGAGAGTGGTTGACCTACCTCAACGACAGTCCCGCCATCTTGAACAAGACTGTTGCCAAGACTCCGAGCAATTTGATGTACCAGGGGGACAAAGATGGAGCGAAGAGGCAGATCAGTCCAGTCATCATCGACCGTCGAGGTGAACACGATCACTCGACCATTGCCCACCCTACGTTCGAGCAGGGCAGGCATTCCATCCGTGTAACGGAGCAAAACCTGGCTATCATCGGCGAGGACTGGTTCGGTCGCGATCATCCGCCCGAAACGAACCTGCGAGAACACTGCCGCCCCGCCAGTTCGAAACACACGAAACTCGTCGCGA
>CAZEIY010000082.1:0-13355 GCA_964512375.1 uncultured Rickettsiales bacterium
AAGTTCGCCTCCACGCCAAGATGATCATCGTGGACAGCGAACGAGTGATGCTCGGATCTACCAACTGGTCGAACGCGTCGATTCGCAATAACCGGGAATGCAACCTCCTCGCAGAGCGACCCGACGCCGCGAGCTACCTGACAACGTGGTACGAGAGCCTGAACACCGACCCCGGCAACCGGGAGCCACCAACGCTCGACCAGGACAGCGTCGACTTCACTGCCCTGGTCGATGACGCGTTATTGACCAACCTGCTCGACCGTATCCACGCAGCTCAACACCGGATCGACTTCACTCTCTACGCCACCTGGCTCCAGCCAAACAACTCGAGCGCACCCGCGATGCAGTTGTTCGAGGCCCTCACTTCGGCCTCCGACCGTGGTGTGACGGTCAGAGGCATCGCCGACTACTCGGACTGGAACCACAGCAACAACGAGAGCAATGAGGATGCTGTGCAATGGCTGCGAGCACGCGGTGTAGAGATGCACTGGGAAGATGCCCAGACCACCACCCACGCCAAGGTCTTCCGAATCGATGATGGACTACAGGTCCAATCAGCGAACATCTCCAGCGGTGGATTTCGCTGGAATCGAGAGGTTGGTGCATGGACAAGTCATGACGGCGTCATCGAAGCAGTGGAGCTCTGGTTCGAAGACCTCTGGTCAGTCTCGACCCTCACAATCCCGGCCCGGTGAGTTCCTGACTTGAAGTATGACAATGAGATGCGCTATCATGCGCCGCCTTCATCTAACCAAGCCGTTGCGTGGAACACCGAGAAGACTAATTCAGCATGAGTGAAGAAGAAGAAGTCGAACCTGTCGAAGTAGTTGACGAGAGTTCAATAGTCCTGGTGGCCGCCACCATCGATCCTGCTGCCATCATTCTGGTCGAAGCTGCCTTGCACCACGCGCCCCACCTCCGCCCCCTCTGGGAGCGTCTGCTGGTTGGCGAAGAACCCGAAGAGGGTCGAACGGTCCTTGGACTGCCTCTCAGCAATAAGGTGACCTCCGATTCCATTGAGAATCACTCCAGGCACTTGTTCTCTCTCTTCAATCTCCTCGGCGTACCCCTCGTCTCCTCACCGATGATGCTGGACCGATTCGACGTAAAGCGAAGCGCCCTGCGCACGCTCAACGGTCCGGCCCCTCGCAGCGAGAAGAAAAAGGCTGCTGAGGCTGCTAAGGCTGCCAAGGCTGCCGAAGCTGCCAAGGCTGCCGAAGCTGCCAAGGCTGCCGAAGCGCTCGCAGCTGAGGAGAATGCCGAGCCACTTACCGAGTAACGGTCTAGCGTCTCTCCTGCACACGCTGCAGGTCTTGTTCCAGCTCCTTCAGGCGCTCTTCGAAGCCCTTGAGCTTCGCTTTCAACTCGCCATCCGTTGCGTCGGGCTCCGTATCGCGGCGTGATCGAATCGACTCTATCGCTGAGCGCGCCCGGTCTTGCAGCTTCTCGTAGTCCTCACGGCCAGCAAGCGCGGTAAGCGCCACTATCGAGCCTGAGTCCCCCAACTGAGCGAGAACAGATACCGCCGTCTCCCGGCTGCGAAGGTGACGATCCCAGAGCATCGCCTCCGCGTCGGGGATGATGACTGACCGGGCCCTGTCCCGGGACCGCCCAACAGGCTCACGCTCGGCAATCTTGAGCGAGGCCCACAAAGCGCCAGTTTGCAGGCCTGAGTGGGTCCCAGTCGCCCTAGCCCCCGCAAGAGCGACCAGGTCATCGGCCCTCCCCCAGCGACCAAGCACCCTGGCAGCTTCTCGCTGAACGGTCATGTCATCGCTTTGAGCGCTGCGCAGCGCCGCGATCGCTCTCGGCCGCACACGGTCCTCTTCAAGGCGACCGAGAGAAGCCAGAGCACGCGCGCGCACCTGATCCACTGGATCGGTGTTGAAGAGCCGCTCCAGCGCCTTGATCACGGGCTTGCTCGGCAGCACTGAGCCCAATGCACGAGTCAACTCAGAACGCAGCAGGGCGCTGCCACCTGGTGCTCTTTGCTCTGCGAGGACAGCGAGTAACGCCGCAACATCTGCAGGCTCTCGCCACTCAGCAAGGATCTCGGTCGCCCCAAGTCGATGCGCCATGGGTGCATCTGAACGGCTCAAGAGTTCATGCACACGTTCTCTGACACCTTCACGGGTCTTTCCATCGAGACCCAGCAGGCCACGCAGAGCAAGTTCCTGAGCGTAGGGATGCTTGCTATCCAGCTGAGCCAGCCACTCTGAAGCGCTCTGCTTATTCTCAATACGAGCAAGTAGACCACCGCGAGGATCGATCGCTACATAGCGTGGTGCCGCGTCGGCCTTAACTCGAATGGAAGCCTCACCGCTCTCAAGCCAGACACGCTCGATGCGGCTGCCTTCGGTAGCAATCTCTACCTCGACAGGAAGCTGGAAGAGCGGCACCAAACCCGAGGGCTTGTGAGTTTGCCGAAGCTCCACCCGAATACTCCCATCGGCTGCGTCGTAGCTGTGCGAAGCGCTGATCTTCGGGTTCCCTGCCAGATAGGCCCACTGATCGAAGAACCAGTCCAGGTGCTGCCCGGACTCTTCTTCCATTGCTCTGTGCAGCGCAGAGGTCTCCACAAGAGTCCCGCGATGCTCGCCCACGTAGCGCACGATCCCACGGAAGAACACGTCCTCACCCAGCATGACGCGCAACATCTGTAATAGCGAAGCACCCTTGCTGTAGGGATTCGCGCCACGTTCGCCGGGTCCGCTGTTGAAAAAACGGCGTACCAGAGGCCGCGCCTTGTGCTTGTCCGCACGCGCCACCCCCTCATAGCGCTGACGCAACTTGCGAGCGGCGTATTCGGGCCCCTTCGACTGTTCCATCCATAAAGTGGTGAAGAAAGTCGCGAAACCTTCGTTCAGCCAGAGGTGACGCCAGGTTCGACAGGTCAGAAGATCACCGAACCACTGATGGGCGAGCTCATGGGCAACCACCGACTCACCCCACACGTTGAGCTCGGCGCTGTTCTCGGGCCCCAGCAGCTCCCGCTCCAGCACGGTCGCGGCGCTGTTCTCCATACCCGTGTAGATGAAGCGCTGCACAAGGACCTGCCGGTACACCTCATACGGATAGTCCGCTCCCGTGACCTGCGAGAAGAACTCCATCATCTCTCCCGTACGAGACAGTAGACGCAGCACAGAGGCCTCATCGGCATCACCAGCGGCGTAGTAGTGCAGCGGGACATCACGCCAGGCAGAACTCCACTGCCTGTAGGGTGCCGCCGCCACCATGACCAGATAGCTCACCAGATCACCGCCCATGAGGCGGTAGTGCCAGGTGCTTTGACCAGGCCGCTCGGCGGCATCCGTCCGAGAGACTAACGTGCCGTTTGAAACCACGTGCAGTTCACTAGGAGCGGTAAAGCGTCCTTCATAAGTGAAGCGCTCGCGTGGGAAGTCGAAGGTCGGAAACCAGTAGCGCGCATCCTCGTCCTCACCCTGCGACCACAACTCAAGATACGAATCAGGAGAGCCCCTGCCAGGAACCCGGAAGTGCAGGCCGGTGTCTGGCTCTGCGGAATAGATGAAGCGGAGCTCGAAGCTACTCTCACGGCTCAGCCCCTGCGGCAAGACAATGACCACCTGCTCGTCGGTCAAGTGAAAGTCCAGCTTCTGATCTGCCAATAGCACCTCGCTGATCTGAAGCCCCACCTGGTCGAAGTGCAATTGACGCAGGTCATCCCGAAGGGGACGCATGCGGTGCACGGCGCTTCCCTCGATCCTCCCGCTCTTGGGATCAAGCTGAAGATCGAGGCTCAAGTGCTCGATATCGACCTCGCGATCCGGCGAGATCTCGCCACGAGGCTCGGGCTGAAGCTGGTTCGAGCCAGAGACGACGCCAGCCCCCAGGACTGGCCCCGGATGAGCCAGGAAGGCGACGAGAAGAGCAGACAGAACGGAGGATCTGAAGTTAGTCACCTGCGCATCCTACACCGCCCAGGGCACCTGGGCTGCTACACTGACCGAGCAGCGCAGCACTTCCTATGCCCGTTTCCTCTCCAATTCGACGCACTTCCCAGCTGCCTCAGCCTGGTCGACGTCAAGGCACACATGCACCACCGTGGATTCCTCATGGAAGTCTGGCGCCTGCGCGGCGGCGAGTCGGTTCGCTATCAGGATGGCACCAACTTGTCTCTACCGCGCCACGCCGATGGCGTCGCCAGCGACACCATGGGGAGCTCGAGCGGTCAGTGAGGCTGTGGAGCCTGTTCGCTGGGCTCAGCCTGCTGCTCATTGGTGGCAGTGCCTGTAGCGATTACGACCCGGAAGGCAACGCACCTGGCGAGTGTAGCGATGGCGCCGATAACGACGCCGATCACACCTTCGATTGCAACGATCTCGACTGCCTGAATGCTCCGGCATGCGCCGAAGATGACGACGATGACAGCGCTCAGGCCGATGACGACGACAGCGCTCAGGCCGATGACGACGACAGCGCTCAGGCCGATGACGATGACGATGACGACAACAGCAGCGCTCAGGCCGATGACGATGACGATGACGACAACAACAGCGCTCAAGCTGACGACGATGACAGCGCAACGCCAGTACCCGTCCCGGTCGGCTTGAGCGTCGGCGACTACCATAGTTGCCGGATCGACTCCACGGGCGAAGTACAGTGCTGGGGCATGAACGAGTATGGGCAGTGCAATGCGCCTGCGGGGCCCTTCGTAAGTGTCTCGGCTGGTGGCTACCACACCTGCGCTCTTCGGCCGAATGGGGTGGTCGCCTGCTGGGGTTACAACTTCGCCGGGCAGGCGCTCGCCCCCACCGCGGCCTTCGTGCAGATCGCAGCCGGCAGGGACCACAGCTGTGGGCTGAGAACAGACGGTACGGTTCAGTGCTGGGGCTCCGATTCTTATGGTCAATCCAGCCCAGCCGAAGGGACCTTCCTCAAGATCAGCGCAGGGGGGCGACATACCTGCGCGCTGCGGCTGAGTCTCGACGTCACCTGCTGGGGCGAGGATGCCTACGCTCAACTGTTCGGTCCGAGTATTGGGAGCCACAACTACAGCCCGGAAGAGATCGACACCTGGGTGCTGAGCGCAGGAGGACGACACAACTGCCAGGTAGACCCGGCGCCGCAAGTGCACTGCTGGGGTGCCGACATCGACGGTCAGACTGCTACACCTGCTGGCGACTTCATCGATGTCAGTGCAGGAGGATTCCACAGCTGTGGTCTTCTTACGGACGGCTACGCTCGCTGCTGGGGTAGAGATGGCCTGGGCCAGTCGTCGCCACCGGTAGGGGTCACCTACACCGCAATCAGCCTGGGCGCGTATCACAGCTGTGCGATACGCGAGACAGGCGTCATTCACTGCTGGGGGCTAAACGACTGGGGCCAATCACTACCCCCAACGGGGCCATGATCAGCTAGCCTTCTCCAACCATCAAGTCTTCCACTGTTCGGAGAGCACTATTCTACGGCGGGACACCAGCAGCACGATCGGCCTCCTATATGTCGTGCTACTCGTCTGCCTGGTTAGTTGCCGGGACGAACCGACATCTCCAAGTTTTGACTGTCCGGAACACGACCCGGTGGCTGACGATGATGACGACACCACCGGCGACGATGACACCACCGGCGACGATGACAGCGCCGGTGATGATGACACCGCCGGCGACGATGACAGCACCCCTCAGCCACCCACTAACAGCCCTCCCACTGCGCCTTCCGTAGAACTGCTACCGACGGATGCAGGGGAGCAGGACGACCTGCATTGCGTCATCTCGACCGCGTCCTCGGATCCTGACGACGACGCGCTCACCTATCAATTCTCCTGGCTCCTCGATGGCGTCAGCATCGATGGGCAGCGGTCCCTCATCCCCGCGGTGGAGACGACCTTCGGCAGTGAATGGACCTGCCAGGTGCTCGCCAGCGACGGCAAGGCTACGAGCCCCGCAGGCAGCGCGTCCGTGATCATCGGCACAGTGAACTCCCCGCCCACTGCGCCAGGCCTGATTATCGAACCTCCCCAAGGTGAGGCTGGCGCCCCGCTCTACTGCCTCATTGACCAGGCCTCCGAGGACGCGGACGGAGACGAGGTCTTCTACAGCTATCGCTGGGAGTTAAACGAGGTACCCACGGACCACACGACTTCGATGATCGATGGTTCCCTGGTACAAGATGAGGACTGCTGGGCCTGCGTCGTCGTCCCCTTCGACCACACCAGCGTAGGCCCTACAACTGCTGACAGCGTCTGCATCATGTCCGGCCCCATCATCCCACCGACCCAACCTAGCGTAGAGATCTTTGTGGATGTCGATGGGAGCCTCGAGTGCGTCATAACGGTCGCCTCCGAGCCAGCTGACGGGGTAGCAACCATCACCTACCTGTTCGCCTGGGTAGTCGACGACGGTAGCGGCCCGACCACCACCAGCATCGACATATCTGAAGTCGATGCTTCGGTGACCAACTCGGGAGAGACCTGGACCTGCAGCGTCACACCATATGATGGAGTGGAGTTTGGCGATCCGGGGGAGGACAGCATCACGATTCCCTAGGATCGAGCGGGCCTACTATCGATGGCCTGAGAGCGACGATCTGGATTCAGAGCCCGTCGAGCAATGCAGACCGCCCCACAAGGCGCTAACTTGAGATCTCACTTACCGCGCAGCAGGAGAGCGCCTTGAAGGTTTCCATCGTCGTACCGCCCTTCGACTACGGCCGCATGCTCTATGGACTCATGCGCAGCCGCTCCTTTCACAATGCCGTACCCCTCGGAGCGATCTCGGTAGCAGCGCATCTACGCGAAGCGGGCCACCAGGTTCAGGTCGTCGACGCACCAGCGC
This sequence comes from uncultured Rickettsiales bacterium, assembly GCA_964512375.1. Classification (GTDB taxonomy): domain Bacteria; phylum Myxococcota_A; class UBA796; order UBA9615; family UBA9615; genus UBA6601. The sequence goes on from CAZEIY010000082.1 coordinate 6,798, forward strand.
TGGACATGGACCTCCTCGAGGTCTGCGCCGAGATCAATCGCTTCGTCCCGGACGCAATCGGTATCAGCGCAACGAGCGTCATCTGGCACTCTGCCGCTCGCCTGGCACCCATGGTCAAGGAACGCTTCGACGTTCCTATCTTCGTCGGTGGACCACACCCCAGCACCTATCCCGAACACTGCCTTGAGAGTCCATCAATCGACGTTGCTGTCTTCGGCGAGGGTGAAGAGACCGCCGTAGAACTGGTCGAGCGCCTGGCTAGCGGCGAGAGCTTGGAAGGGGTATGCGGGATCGCCTGGAAGGAAGACGGCAAAGTGCGCAAGAACGAGCCGCGCATTGCTACAGGTAGCCTCGATGATGCGCCACTGCCCGCCTACCACCTACTCGAACTGGAGCGCTACTCTGCACCACCCATGCGGGTACGGCAGACGCCGGCTATCTACATGGAATTGTTCCGCGGCTGCGCTTATGCGCGCTGTACCTACTGCACCAGCGCTGACAGCCTCAAGAATCGGTTCCGTAGGCACAGTCCTGAGGTCGCAGCTGAGAAAGTCCACACCCTCAACCTCAAGTACGGTGCCAGGGAGATCGCGTTCATAGACGATGACTTCGTCGTCGGTAAAGACTGGATCTACGACTTCTGTGATGAACTGCGGCGCCGGGGCAACCCGGTGAGTTGGACCTGCTATGTGCGCGCAAGCCAGGTGGACGCTGGGGTCTTTCACACGATGAAGGCTGCCGGTTGCCACCAGGTGCTCATGGGTATCGAAGTGCTCGATGACTCGATGCTCGTTGATCTCAACAAGGACCTCACCATCGAGTCCTGCCACGAGGCGATCAAGGCCGCGCACTCCGCAGGCATCTGGGTCGTAGGACTCTTCATGGTTGGTGTACCCGGAAGCTCACCACGCCAGGTACGTAGCACCGTCGCTGAGGCACTCCGGCAGCAGGTCGATGTGGCCGTCTTCTCCCTGTATCGCCCACCCCCTGGCTCACCGTCCTTTGCAGAGCTCGGCTGGGGACCCGAAGAGTTCATTCAGAGCTTCAAGCTCCAGAAGCAGGCCGTCTACGTGCCCGATGGATTCCGAGATCTGAACGAAGTCGAGGCCTCTTTCAAGGAAGCCTATCGCGGCTTCTACTTCGACCCCGGCTTCATGAAGAGAACCGCTCAGAAGGTCTTTAGCGATACAGTGCTTGCCAAGAACATCGCAAAGGGCGCGCTCACCCTCGCGGACCAGTTCCGGCCCAGTCTCAGCAACCTTCGAATCGGCCACTAACAGCGCTCTCGGCACCGAGCAGCGAGACCGTTGTAGCCGCTAGCGGTGTCGCCAGAACTCAGGCAGGAGCACGGCAAGCACCGTATAGAACTCCAGCCGACCGAGCAGCATCAGGCCCGAGAGCAGCAACTTTCCGGGGTCAGGCACTGACGAGAAATTTCCGGCCGGACCGAGTTCGTTCAGGGCCGGTCCGCCGTTAAACAAAGCCGTAATACTTGCCGCAAGGGCCGTTTCAAGTTCCAGCCCCATCACTGTCAGCGCAAAAGTCCCCAAGACCAACCCAGCCGCAGCGACGACAAACATCGCTGTAACAGTCGCCACGACCCGATCATCAATGAGGCGGCTACCCAGCCGCGTCGAGAAGACGGCGCGCGGGTGCAAGCCATGACGAATCTCCTGGAAGGTGGTCGTCATGATGATGAGCAGTCTACTGACCTTGAATCCGCCGCCTGTCGAACCACCCATAGCCCCCACGAACATCAACAACAAGAACAGCATCCGGCAGTGATTGGGATAGAGGTTGAAGTCATCACTGGAGTATCCCGTCGTCGAGACGGTCGAGGCCACCTGGAACAGGGCGAGCCTGAAGGCCTCGATTCCATTGCCAGAGCTGCGTTCCAAGAGTGACACGCCCACAAGCAGGGTAGCTCCCAACAAGATCGCCAGGTACGCCCCCAATTCGCGATCCCGAAGCACGCTCCAACCTCGACCTGACCGTAGAGCGTAATACAGCCCAAAGTTAACCCCGGCGAGTATCATGAAGAGGGCAATCGTCATCTCTATGAGTGGCGAATTGAAGGCCCCAATAGACTCGGCTCGAGTAGAAAACCCGGCAGTGGCAATGGTTGTCATCGCATGGCAAGCCGCATCAAAAACACCCATGCCTTCAAGAGCCAGAATGACGAACAGGACCAGCGTCATTCCTAAGTAGATCTTCCACAACGTCAGCCCTGTCTCCCGAATACGGGGACGCAACTGATCCTTGGTTGGCCCTGGTGCCTCCGACTCAAACAGACGCCGTCCGCCGCTACCCGCCTGCGGCAGGATGGCGATGAACAGAACGATAATTCCCATGCCACCCAGCCACTGAATCATCGAACGCCACCACAGAGCAGCACGAGAGCTCGACTCGATGTCGGTGAGCACAGTAGATCCGGTCGTAGTGATCCCACTGGTCGCTTCAAAGAGCGCGTCGATCGGACTACTAACCATGCCATCAAGCAGCAGCGGCAAGGCCGAGAACAGGATGCACATGACCCACGACATACAGACGATAAGCATCGCCTCTCGGCGGGTAATCTCAGATGACGCCCCTGCGGAGAGGTCGCGCCAGGAGCTATTCTTGTCGACGCCGGCGCGGCGACCAACCAGGTGGGCGAGCAGCCCACAGCCAAGCGTGACCGCCACACACAAAGACCAGACCTTGAGGGAGCCGGGATTCGATGAGTCGAGCAGAGTCCACGGGATGGCTGTCGCCTCAAAGGCGCCCAGCACGATGAGAACGAGACCCAGGTAAGAAAGGAGCTTGAGCGGCTTCAAGTGGGTCAGTCCAGGCGGAACCAGCCCTGCCCCAGATAGGGCCGGGACGTTCGGCCTTGTCCGGGCGTTACGCCCTCCCACTCGATCAAGACCTTGTCGCCTTCCTCGACCCAGCCCAGGCTCTCATAGTGACTGACAGCACTCGTCCAGGAGTTGCTCTCGGTAGCCTCTCCGACAAACTGAAGGGACCCAGACACCGTGCCCTCGACCTCAAACGAATAGGTGAATGAGAGCCAGGTAATCGTGCAATCACCTTCAACTGTGAAGTCGCCGTCCTTATCGATATCGAGTTCGGCATCACCTATGCAGGCGGGCTCGTCGTCGCCGCCACCGCCTCCACCAGATAGCGTCTCGATGAACATCCAAATCTCGCCGTCGTAATCTCCGGCGAGCTCGTGGTCTTGCGCTGGAGTGGTGTCGTCGTCATCAGCGTCATCGTCATCGTCATCGTCATCAGCGACGGTATCGTCATCATCAGCGACGGTGTCATCGTCATCAGCGACGGTGTCATCGTCATCAGCGACGGTGTCATCGTCACCGGAAGCACCGATACTCAGGGTGCCACTGCCAAGGTCTCCGCACCCAAAGACAGCGCTCAGCAGGAAGACCAGACAGAAAGCCAGATGCCCATTATGGAATTTCATGGCGCCATGGTTCCAGAGGACGGGAGTCAGGACAAGGACTTCTTTGTCTGCGAATGCTGGCATGGCAAGCCTTCCCCCCCACCACCGAGGGAAGGCCTCCTTGAGAAGACCCGACAACAAGCTGCCGCATCATCACTGTGCCGAAGAACTGAAAACGTACTGAACCCAGACGATGATTCGCCAATCTCTCTTTGCCTGACCACGCTTTCGACGTGGAAGGCGGCGCTTCTCGAAGGAGAGTTCCTCAAGATCCGCTGTCATCATCGCCGCAATGTTCGGGTCATCAAGACTCGATGAAAAGATGCCCTTCTCTTCGATCGATCCGCTCGAGTCGACCACCAGACGAACGGTTGTCTCACCTTTGAGCTGTGGCTTCTTGATCAGCGCCTGGGCGTAGAGCCACTGTAAGCGAGGCATCGACTCGCGCAGGCGGCTCAGAGCGGGGCCGATGCTGAGCTCAGGATCGGGAATGCGAGTCTGCGCCATCGGCTCAGCAGCCTCGCCGCTCTCAGCGTCGACAGCCTCAGCCGAAGGAGCAACCACCACCTCATCCACAGGTACCTCCTCCCTGTGATCCTCTGGTGCGAACCACTGCAGCGCGGAACGGGCAAGGCGCACGGCGCTGACCTTCTCGACTCGCACCTTCAGTGGCCCTTCCTTTCCTTCCTTAACCAGCCTCTTCTTCTCGATCCAACCGCTCACCTCACCGCCATCCCAGCTCGAACGCACCTGCAGCCAGCCCTTCTCACTCGCAGTGACGTCAACCCGAGCACCAGGCTGCAAGGAGCCCAACACCGGACCCTTCACGGCCAGATGCAACGATGCGGGCTTCTTGCCAACCTCACGGACACCGCCAGAGGCTGTCTGAGTCGAAGGGAATCCCTCAAGCGCTTCCCAACCATCTGCGGGAGCCTCGCCAGTCCACTTACGGCCAAGAACCCAGCCCTCTGCCCACGAGGTCGGTCCAACCACACGCACCTTGCGTGCGCCCTCCACCTCCTCAAGTACACTCATTCGCCACTGTCCCAGGCCTGGATCATTGTGTAGATCCGACAGCAGCCCCAGAGGTGACGTGATCTCCGCACGAACCGTCATGCCTTGCGCCTCATCAAGCAGACCGTCACCACTGGGAGGCAACGGCATGCTTGCCTCCGGCCAATTTGCGCCTGCCACCTCCTCTGGGTCGGGGAGCGGCCAGCTCTGAGCTGGATAAAAGTCGTCGACTTCCACAAGAAACTGAGCGCGCATGCGCCCCTCGACGAGCGTAGCGCGGAACAGGTCTTCGCTGGGATGAGGCGCGACGAAGACAAGCGTCCCGGAGAGCACCCGACCAAACAGCTCACCATCGGGCTCAAGACGCATGTCGACGTCGTCGGTCAGCACTTGCGCAAGCGCCGCATTTGAGACTTCCACCTCACCATGAAAGCTGTCAGCACCAGCGACAAAAATGCGAGTGTGCTCGTCAAGGCGCTCCATGACCGGATAGCAGCGACGGTACGCGAGCTTTCCAAGCACTCGAGAGCCCTCAACGATGACGGCACGAGGGATGTCCACCTGAGCGTTGTCCTGAGCGATGCAAACCTCCTCAGCAGTTGCACTGCCCACCCCACAACAGGCGGAGACCAGGAGAACCAGGAGCGAGACTCGGAGGAAATCAGACAAGGAACGGACTCCAGAGAGTTCGCTGCTTCGCGAGGCCATCCAGGTCACCAGCGAACAGGTACTCGAACAGTACTGGCACCGCCTCTGCGCAGGCCGTCGCCTTGTCCATGTACCGCTGCAGCGGCTCATGAGGGGGACGTCTGAGGAAGGATGCGAGGGATGCCATAACGTGACCGAGACTAGCAAGCTGCGCCGAGTGGTGCTGCTTCGAGTCCCCGCTGGTAGGCTTGTGCCGTGGCGAAATCCATCCCATCAAAACGACCCATGGTGGTCAGCCGCCACGGCCGATACCGCTTCCAGACCGGCATGATCACCGCCTCACTCCTGCAGCGCGGCCTACCCATGGCTGAGGCCTTCGCCATATCCAATCAACTCAAAGAGGACATCAAAGATCTGGATGAAATAACGCCGAGCCAGATCGAGGAACGACTCCAGACCTATCTGCAGCAGACTGAGGGCGACGAGGACATCGGAGAGAGCCCGCTGACGGGCGAGATCAATATCTCGGGGAGACCCATCGTCGTGGGTCGCCGGGGCCGCGCCCCCTTCTCTCGCTCGCTGCTCTTGCGCTATCTCATCACCTCGGGGCTCGAGATCGAAGCGGCAATGGCGCTGGGCCGTGACATTGACCACTGGGTGCGCCTGCTGGGAGAGAAGGAGATTCCCGAAGAACGCATCGACGCCGAGGTCATCCGGCGACTCACCACTCGATACGGCAAGTCCCACGCCCGTCGCTATCGCCTGACTGGATGGATTCGGGCAGCAGATAAGCCGGTTATCATCCTCATTGGAGGCTCCACGGGCACCGGCAAGTCCACGTTGGCTACCGAGCTGGCCTTCCGCCTTGGCATCCGCCTCGTCACCAGCACCGACATGATTCGAGAGACCCTGCGTACGGTGCTCTCACCCGCTGTCGTGCCAGGACTCCACGACCATAGCTTCCGCGGCATCGTCCAGGCCGGGGAGGCTCTCTCCGATCCGCGCGAGCGCGTGCTGGCGGGCTTTCATCAGCAATGCAGCCAGGTCGCCGTCGGCGTGCGAGGCGTTGTCCGCAGGGCAGCGAGAGAGAACGCACACATGATCATCGAGGGCACCCATATTCGCCCTCCCTTCAGCCAGTACGTCCCACCTGTAGTCGACGTCTACTCGGCAGGATTCGTGCTGGCGGTTCCAGAAGAAGCCCGGCACAAGGCGCGCTTTCCCAAGCGCGCACAGAGCCAGGTCTCTCGTGACCCGGTCACCTACCTCGAGGCCTTCCAGTCGGTGCGCTGGATTCACGATGACCTCTTGCTGGCAGCCGAAGATGCTCAGGGCGTGATCGTCGCCAACGATGAACTGAACCAGACCATCGGCGGCGTAGTCGGCTACCTGTCTAGAGCGCTCCCGGTCACTGAGCGCACCAATGACACCATCCCACCAGGACTACGAAACGACGC
>CAZEIY010000083.1:0-3164 GCA_964512375.1 uncultured Rickettsiales bacterium
ATTCCGGAAAGCAGCTCAGCGGCCTCCTTTGCCTTCATCTGATCGACCATCCGCGAGAGCTTGGCGACTCGCTGCTTAAGCGCTGAACGCTGCCCAACGAGTAGTTCGATGAGCTCGGCGCGCAGCGCCTCCAGACGGGCAATCTCGGAGGCGACTCCCTGTTCGAGTTCTTGTAGGGCTGTCTCCCTCTCATCCAGTGCGTTGCTACGTCGAGACAGCACGTGACCTCGGTTGCGCAGATCGCGCAGCACCAGGATTTCCTCGTCAGAGCAGCCCACCTCACCTGCGCGAGGGACTTCCCAGGGCAGGGGAGCCTCGAGCAGCTCTTCCATGGACTTCTTGCTCTCGGGCTTCTTCTCCACGTCTTCCTTCTTCTCACCGCCGCCACCGGCGCCTGAAACAGGCATCGGGACTACGAGCAGCGCCGCCAGGACGAGCCCACCGGGAAGAAATAGTCGTTGCAACACAGGTCTCACAGCTCTACTCCTCTCGAGCACTCTTGCGGTTGCCGCGCAGCAAGCTCATTTCGTCTTGCTCGCGGTAGCCCTTGGACTTCTGTTCTTCAAACTCTCGATGCTCAGCGCGCTCCTGTAAGTGCTGCACGAGGCGGCGACGCTGCCAGGCCTCTCGAACGATTTCCTCGCCCTCGGCCACGACCTGCTTATGCACGCCGACAACACCCCGACGCTCCTCAGCTACATCCTCAAGATGCTCCCCGAAGCTCGAGCGCCAGAGCATCTCGACCACGGAGCCAGTGCCTGACTCATCCTGGACCTCCTCGAGCCTGTTCAGAGTCTGTGCCAGTTCGTCTTCTGCAGCTTGCAGAGAGTTCTTCTTGCCCTGCAGATCCGCTGCATGACTCGGTTCCACCAGCTTCCGGAGGCGGACCAGGCGGGCCAGGCGCTTGGACTTCATGCCGTCACCTCATCAACCTCTGGCTCCACCTCAGCACGTCCCGCCATGGCAAGTTCTGCGAGCCGCAACAAGGTGTCGTCCATAGAGGTCGAATCAGACTCCCGCTGGCAAAGAAACTCGTTGATCGGATCGATCATCTCGAGTGCCCTGTCGATGCGGGCATTGCTTCCTGCGCGGTACGCCCCGATATTGACCAGCTCCTCGGCATCTCGATAGACGGCGAGCAATTCGCGCAACTCACAGGCGTCTACGACCTGTTGAGGGTGGACTACGTCCTTCATCACTCGCGACGTGCTGGCGAGGATGTCGATCGCGGGATAGTGGTTTCGGGCCGCAAGTTCTCGTGTCAGAACGATATGTCCGTCGAGGATCCCTCGCGTTGCATCCGCGATGGGGTCATTGAAGTCGTCACCCTCGACCAACACGGTGTAGATGCCAGTCATCGAACCGCCACCACTGTGCGTGCCGCAACGCTCTAGGATGCGCGGTAGTAGCGAAAACACCGATGGCGTGTAGCCGCGGGCAGTAGGCGGCTCTCCCGCGGAGAGTCCGATCTCTCTCTGCGCCATGGCCAGACGGGTGATCGAATCCATCATGAAGAGCACGTCTTGGCCACGGTCCCTGAAGAACTCTGCGATGGTCGTTGCCACCAGGGCGCCCTTGACGCGGAGCACCGGTGAAGCATCTCCGGTGACGGCGATGACCACCGAACGAGCCATACCCTCTTCGCCCAGGGACTCTTCGATGAACTCGCGTACTTCGCGACCACGCTCGCCAATGAGCGCAATCACGTTCACATCGGCGCGTACGTTACGAGCCACCATGCCCAGGAGCGTCGATTTTCCGACACCCGAGCCGGCCATGATGCCAATCCGCTGACCACGCCCCACGGTCAGCATGGAATCGATAGCAGAGACCCCCATTTCGAGAGACTCGCTGATGCGGGCGCGACGGAGGGGGTTCACTACCTGGCGAAAGACCGAGGCGCGACGCTTACACGACAGCGGACCTTTACCATCAATGGGAGTACCCAACGGACCTAGCACCCGGCCGAGCATCTCGTTACAGACCGTGATGGAGAAGTCCGACCGTATCGGACGAACTCGCGAACCGAGGGTGATTCCGACGACGTCGTCGAAGGGCATCAGCAGATTGCGAGAGCCTCGAAAGCCTACGACCTCAGCCAGTACCGGATCACGTCCACGTCCTGGCCAGACCTGACAGATCGTGCCCACTGCAGTGCCAGGCACTTCGGCCTCCAACAGAGTACCCACCACCTGAGTCACCTGACCCTCGTAGGTGAGAGGATCCACCTGGCGTAGACGCTGCAAGAGTCCACTCGCCGGCCGCTCTGGCAGGACGTCGTGCTCAAAAGCTTCTGCGAGGCCCAGATCAGTCATCCTTGACCTCCACTTCCTCGCGAGCCCATGCGTCGACTACATCTGCGAAGGCCTCAATCTGAGCTTCCACGGATGCATCGATGCGCCCATAGTCGGTCTCGACAACAACGCCACCAGGCTCGAGGGTGGGGTCCACCTCGACCCGAAAGGAGGCATCGCGACCCAGGCGATTCATGATCATGGGTGTCAAATCGCTGAGCTTCTGGTGCTGGTCAGCCGACAGGCGAACAATGAACTCATCGCTCCGCCGCACCTGCTCCAGCACCGAAATAACAAGATCTTCGATCGAACCAGGAGAGGCGCTCAGCTCTCGACGAACCACCTGCTTGGCGATGAGAATCACAGCATCAGCCACGTCCTTAACTGAGCGGGCAAAGACCTCCTGGCGAGCGGATTCGAGCCGCTCACGCAGGCTCTGGGCAATCTGTAACTCCTCTTCGACCTGCTGGCGGCCCAGTTCGATCCCCTCGAGCCGCCCCTGCTCCAAATACTCGTCCCGAAGCTCTCGTAGCGTCGAATCGCTGCTCGGCTCGGTAGGATCGATGTCAGGAGACTCGGAAGAAGCGTCCTCGTCACCAAAATTGGAGAAGACAGAGTCTCCACTATCAAACTGAGCGGAGTTACCAATGGGGGCAAAGCCGTCCTCGTCGACAAACGCGGTGCCAGCGTCGCCCATGTCAGAGAACTCGCCGGAGCTCCCGGCGACCTTGCTGACCTTGATGGGCTCGAATCCAGACATATCCATTTACTCCACCACCTCTTCACCGCTACCCATGAAGATGAGCTTTCCTTCCTCTTCCAGGCGCAGTGCCAGGGCAATAATCTGTTGCTGAGCGGCCTCGACCTCAG
>CAZEIY010000083.1:3174-5369 GCA_964512375.1 uncultured Rickettsiales bacterium
AGCCGCACCGGACCCATGGCCTCCATGTCGTCCTTGAGGTAACCAGCGGCCCGCTCAGACATGTTCCCAAAGAAGATCGCGCTGGTTTCCTCGTCAGCCGCCTTGAGCGACATGGCGAGATCCTTACGTTCGACCTCCTTGAGAAGGTTCTGGATGCCACGTGAGTCAGCGCTACAGAGCATGTCGAAGCTGAACATCTGCTTGCTGATCTCAGCAGCGATGTCTTCGTCCTTGCGGGAGACTGCGGCCATCAACGCTTCGCGGGTCTCTGTGCTCAGCTGATTCACCGTATCGGCAACCATCTGGGAACCGTCTGTCTCAGCATGGTGCACTTCCCCGTGGCGATCCGCGGGACGTCCCAGCAATTCCTCGATGTCTTCGAGCAACTCCAGCGGGACTTCCTTGAGACGAGAGACCCGAAGCACAACGTCCACCTGCAGTTCTAGTGGCAGGCAGGGAAGAACCTGAGCCGTAATATCGGGACCGAGCACCGCACAAGCAACTGAGATGGTCTGAGGGTGCTCCTTGACCAGGCGTGCCGCGAGGGCGCCTGGCTGCATGCCCTCGAACTTGCGTTGAAAGCCCACCCGTGAGACGGGCTCGATAGAACGCAGCATTCGGCGACCCTTCTCCGCACCCAGGACGACCGGAAAGACATTCTCGAGATAGGTGTTCCCCTGACTCTGCAGGTAGAGAGACTTGGACAGACCACCAGCAAACTCGGCAATGATGGCCTGAATAAGGTCAGGCTCGACGTGCTCGAGGCGAGAGATCGCCTCTCCCACTCTGCGGATCTCACCTTCCGATAGCCTCGAGAAGATCTCCCGTACGACCTCTTCGTTGAGATACATGATGAGAACGGCTGCCTTGTCTGTACCGCTGAGGTGCGTCGTCTCAGTCATCTTGGCGGTGAGCATATTCATTGTTCTCTAAGCCTCCTCACGGATCCACGACTGCAGCGTCACGACGCTGTGTTGTATGTCCGACGAGATCAAATTGTTGACCTCGTCTCTCGTCACGTGGCGAGCTCCTGAAGAGACAGTATCCAGCCACTCGGCAAGTACTTCCTCAGAGGGCTTGGCACGCTGACTCTCCTCATCTGCACCCTCCGTGCCATCTCCGCGAGAAATTCCGACTCCACCCGCTCCAGGCAGCAACGGATCCATGGCCTGGACAGACGAAAGTGGCTGCTCATCAAGCCTCCGCATCATCGGGCGAATGACCATGAAGAAGGTGAGCAGTAGAGCGATCATGCCAATGGTGTAGCGCCCCAAGATGTCCCAGTTGACCCCCGAACGGAAGTCACCCAGAGTGGCCGCGCTGGAGCCGCTGGTCAGGTCGAGCTTGTGAAAAGGTTGATTTACAATCGACACATTGTTGGCGGGAGCGCCAAGAGCGCTGGCAACAATTTGACGGAACTGCTCGAGCTGCTCTTCGGTGCGAGGCACATACGAGGTCTCGATTTGACCATCCTCACCGGGCTCAGCGCCCTCAACCGGTTCGTAGGTGCCGTTCACGACGACCGCTGCCGAGACGGAGATAATACCGCCGGGGAGAGAAGCAGAGACTGTACGAGTCTCGGGCACATCGACATTGGCTACTTCATCGGCCTCCGAAGTCTCGTTTCCTCCGCCAGCCGATGGCTGCTGAGTAAGTTCAGGCAGATTAGCGGTAGTTCCCGGCACCCCAGAGTTAGAGTGACCGCCACTTGCATTGCTCTCCCTGGTGCGAGAAGAGATCACCACCGCCCGCTCGCCGTCGAGCTCGCGCTGCTGAATGCTTCGTTCCTCATTGTCGAGTTCCACGCTGACTCGGGCCTCCACGTTGCCCGGGCCGAGAATCCTCTCGAGGAGGCCCTCGACCTTCCTTTGATAGTACCCCTCATAGTGCTGCTGAAGCTCAGCAAGTTTGCCCCCGATGCCCACCTCCTCAGAATCATCCTTCGCTGCATGGATCACTCTCATCGCTGAGTCCAGAATCGCAACCGACTTGGAGGTGAGACCGGGCACCGCAGCGGCCACCATGGATGACATACGAGCACCCTCATCGCGGCTGAGCGTCATTCCACTCTTGAGCTCGACGTAGACCGATGCGCTCGGATTGACCTTGTCCTCAGCGAAGAGGCTATCCTCGGGAATGCTGAGCAGAACCTTGGTTGCAAGTACCTGATCAAAGCCATTGATCTGCCGCTCAAG
>CAZEIY010000083.1:5379-6036 GCA_964512375.1 uncultured Rickettsiales bacterium
AGCTCTCCCTGTAGCCCTCGTATCCAACGGACATGCTCGACGAATCGGGTGGAGCCGAACTTGTTCTCTTCGAGGATTTCGAGTCCTGTACCCCGCTCAGCGAATAGATTGCTACCACGGAGACTGATCCCGACGAGATCACGCTTGCTGTTAGGAACCATGATTCGATCGGTGCCGCGCTCGAGGCTGTACTTCACCTGCTCGGACTTCAATTGCTCAATCACGTCGGCGGTCGTCTTGGGGTCAAGAGGCCGGTCAAAGAGAGCAACCATCGGGTCGTGAGTCGCCCAGGCAACGACTCCAGCGGTGAGCGCGAGGCTCGCCACCAGGCTCATCACCAGGCTGAAGCGACGCTGCGCAGGAAGGGAGGCGTAGAAAACACGCCAGCGGGCAATCAATTCGTTCAAACGATCCACATCAGACTCCAGTCAGCAAACTCTTCATTCAGCAAGAGAGGTTCAACTCAGCTTCTTCGTCAGACCTGCAGGCGCATGAGCTCCTCGTACGCATTCAGCGCACGGTTTCGGAGCTGCACCGTGTACTTGAGGGCGATGTCCGCCTTCTCCAACTCGATCATGGTGTTGTGTAGATTCACGTCCTTACCGGAGGCGAGATCAATGACCATGCTGTCGGCGCCGTTCTGAATGTCAGACACCT
>CAZEIY010000083.1:6046-13251 GCA_964512375.1 uncultured Rickettsiales bacterium
TAGAGCGTCACCCAGCTTGTTACCGACGCCGCCCTGGAGCTTGTCATCGAGAGCATCCATCTTGAACGTTGAGTCCGAAACTCCACTGCTCGCTTTCTGTTGAGCGGCCTTGCGGAGATCCGCCGCACGCTCAACGATCGCGGCGTAGTTAGCGCCAACCTTAGAGATGCTCATCGGCCAATCTCCAGAGCCTTCAGGGCCATATTCTTGGTAGCGCTGATCGCGGTGACGTTGGACTCATAAGCCCGCGAGGCCGAGATCATGTCGACCATCTCCTCCACCACGTTCACGTTCGGCATCTCGACCATGCCCGTCTCGGGATCAGCATCCGGGTGACCGGGGTTGTAGAGCTGCTCGTTGGGACGATCATCCACAACCACATCCACCACCTTGGGCGCCTGGAGCTTGCGATCCAACACGTCGCCGAAGGGATTGGCTGAGACCGGGCCCGACTCGAACACAGGGAGGCGGCGCTGGTAGGGGCCACCATCTTCGGTACGAGTCGTCTGCGCATTGGCAATGTTGCTCGACACCGTCTGTAGACGAGTCCGCTCAGCCGTCAGGCCCGAAGCAGAAATCTGAAGAATATGAAGAAGATCCATCACTTACCTCCATCCGAAGCCGCGTACTCGAGCATTCCGAGGCGGCGCTTGAGTACTTCGACCGTGGCGTTGTAGAGCAGGTTGTTCTCTGCAAGGACCACCATCTCCTCCTCGGCCTTGACCGAGTTGCCATCCTGGGACCAGGCCTGCGCCTTGATCGTGTCGATGGGCGTTGCAGAGGAGGGCGCACCCTCCATGTGTCGACCGGAGGCATTACGCAGCGTGGAAGGTCCCTCTGAACCATCTGCCATCAACTGGCTGAAAGCCTTGTGGAAGTTAATCCGCTGCGCCAGGTAGCCCGGTGTATTCGAGTTGGCAATATTGGACGAGACCAGTCCGTGCTGCTTGAGTCGCAAATCCAGCGTCTGCTGCAGTCTTTGGAAGACCGGGTTGAATAGCTTGTCCGACATTTGAACCTCCGTTCAGGACCGGGGAATCACCCGGCTCCGCTACAGAGGTCTTTCAAGTTGCATGCCAGAAGCTGATCTTCCCCGTTCATCGCTTGCGCAAGTGCCTGTTTATTAAAGGCTTATTGGTTTCTTTGCGCTGCCTTAGTTGAGCCTGGCCGTGCCGAAACCCCTTCAGTCCGTCAGTGTCCTGGCGACCTGACCTGTGGGGATGTCACTGATCTGACGGTCGCACCATCAGAGCCTTCGCGTTCTTGACGAAGGTCTTCGAAGTCAGCAACTGACGCGCCGAGAGCGCCCAGGTGTCTCCACCCGAAGCGAGCTCCTGCAGCAGAGGCAAAGCCTCGTCTAGCCTACCGAGCTGATGGAGAGCCTGCGCGCGGTGCCAGTTCACACCTGCCAATGAATCCTCGGCGAACTCCTGCTCTGAGATCAGTTGTTCGAGGTGGTCACAGGCTCCCAGTACCGCCTCCCAATCCCTGGGTCCACGACCCAGTCGCGAGGCCAGAGCGGCGACGTGGAACCAACCTGCCACAGGATCTGCCGCACCTCCCTTAGAGGCGCCCTCGTGGACGTCGACCAGGGCCGCCGCGTCGTCTCCGGCTCCCTCGCTGGCAAGACCGCGCCTGTAGGTAAGACTGGGGACCGCCGCGCGAGTTCGTACAGAACGCAGTGACGCATCAATGGCGCGGGTGTAGCTCCGGATCGCGGCCTCATAGCGGCCCTGGGCGGAGAGGACATCAGCCCTCACAGAGTCGGTGCGCAATGACGAGCGCTCCATCTGAAGGTTCTCCAGATAGTCGAGAGTCTTCGCCGCAGAATCTACCTTGCCTTCTTCGAGATAGATGCTTGCCAACTGGACCAGGTTCTCCGCCGCATCCGCACGGGCAACCCCCTCAGCCACCGCCTGCCCCAACCACTTCACAGCCAGGTCTGGCAGACCAGCAGCCTGGGCCGCTGCGGCCGCGTCAGATCGGGTCTGTGGATCTACGCAGGCATGCATGCGCGTGTCATCCAGAAAGCTCCTGTAGATACCCAGGGCACGAGTGACGTGACCCTGATTACGGAGAACATCGAAGAGCAGGGGAGCGCTATCACAGACCACCTGTTCATACGCCACGGCGCCACCAGTCGTCGGTGTTCGCTCCTCGATCCAGTGGTACAGATTCAGGCCATCCTCAAGCAGACCAAGCGAGATAAAGAGTTGCGCGGCTACGGACAGAGCCTCGTCCTCTACCGAGGTGTGTGGATAGAGCAACGCCTCACCTCGAAGAGCCAGCGCCACTGTCTGACGGTCAATTCGCTGTCCACCCTCCTGATCCTCTGATGCAAGAAGGTCCAAAAGACGCAATCGCATTCGCGCAAGCGGCACGAGACTGGAGTCCGGAGACTTGTGCATGAGCTCTCGGAGCCACGTGCGTGCACCGTCCAGATCTCGATGTGCGAGCGCAGCCTCGTGCAACCACCACCGAGCTCTGATCCGATCCACCCGCTTGACCGCTCCTTCCTCGATTCGTTCCAGAAAGGGGACGGCTCGCGCCGGTCGATTGGCATCCAGGTAAATACGTGACCACAACATGTCCCACTGTGGATGACGCGCAGCGATCGGAGTCTCAGCCAGGATCAAGTCGGCCACCTGGCTGGCCCGAGCAAACTCCCCTGACAACCAAAGGATATGGGCAATCACACGCCGAGACTCGAAGCGAATGTGCCCATCCTCAGGGGGGGTGCCGTTGACCGAGTTGACCACGACGTCCATCCCCTCGCTAACCTTTCCGAGTTGGATCAGGCTGAAGCCACGAGTGATCTCCCAGTGCGCACGACCAGGACCCTCTGGTGCTCCTTTGATCGCCTTACGCGCCTGCATCATCGACTCTACGAATCGTCGTTCTCGACCCAACAGGTAGGCAGCTTGCCCCCGTGCCCACGGTGCCCAGTCCGCCTTAGGCAAGAGTCCGGCAGCCAAGATGAAGGCGTCAGCCGCACGACCTGGATGAAAGTGCGCACCGCTCGAATCAATGCGACTCCAGACATACCCCCTGGCGAGCGCTACCAGGGCACGACTCGAGTCCTTCTCAGCCGGAAGGCCAGTAAGTGACTCGCCCGCCTCTACGATGTCACCCGCTTCGGCCAACTGAATCGCTTTCTTGAGCAGGCTCTTGCGCTTCCAGGCCCTCTCGACTTCGATCGGCACCGTACCGAAGGGATATGCATGGACCTTCAGGGGGAGCGCCAATCGTACCGGAGACTGAGCCCCAACTGGTATGTAGACCCCCTGCCATTCCACCCACGGTAGTGACTTGAAGCCTGGCGCTTGAAGCAAGTTGGCGAGGGGCCTGTCCTTCCAACTAGACCTTGGTCCACTCGCCTCCGCCGCCGCTTCCCGCGCGGCGATCTCAACAGCCCTGCCCGAGTACTTGTGCTCCTCGAAGTTGATCTCAAGGCGAGTGGAACTGGGACGCACGATCGACACCCCTCGAACCCCCTGATCGAGGCGCAGATCAAGACGCATCGCATGCGCCGAGATCGGCACAATGCTGAAGGACTCCAAGGCCGGACTGATCGAGGTGGCGATCTGAGGTCCGATCACCTCACGCTGCTGTGAAATATTGAGGCGGAAAATCCCGTTATCGAGCCGGGAATCGGCAGTGATCAGAGCGTCAGGGCTCAACTCCAGGACAAGGCGACCGTAGGGATGCTCCTTGAGATAAGCCTCTTCAATCACCCGAATATCCTCATCGCTGAGGATGGTCTCCTGTCCGGCCGTCTCCTTGGAGTCCTTCTTTGCTCCCGTCTTGGACTGCTGGGCGAGGGCCGGCACTGCCAGGCACAAGACCAGCGAAATGAGCACAAGAAAGCGTGACGCGCACAGGATCATCTCTGCCCTCCGAACCGGCAGGTGTGGGCCAAGTCTACTCCTCAAGAGTCCGTAAGACGTCCGCTGCCGTCTCTTGAGTCAGGTTCTTCTTCTTCAGCTTCTCCACCAATGTTGTTCGGTTCATCTTCAACAATTGCGCAGCCTGATTCTTGTTCCAACCAGTACGCTCCAAGGCCTGAAGGATCAGTCTTGTTTCAAAGAGGTCCACGGCACTAGAGAGCACAAGCCCATCATCAGGAAGTAACTCCACCGTCGAGGTCTCTTGAGAGACGACCGGCTGCATAAAGTTGGTCTCTGCCCCTGAGATGCGTCCTGGTAGGTCAGCAACGCTGAGCACTTCGTCATCAGCAAGGATGATCATACGCTCCAGCACTGCTCCCAACTCACGCACATTGCCTGGCCAGTGATAGCTGCAGAGAGCGTCGAGAGTCTCCTGAGTGATTGCAGATACCGGTTCGAAGGCGCGCTTGTTGATGGCATCCACCATGAAGCGGATCAACAACGGGATATCACCCCGACGCGTTCGAAGCGCAGGCATCTCGACAGGCACGATGGCTAGCCGATAGTACAAATCCTCGCGGAAGCGACCATCCGCCATCTCATCCGTAAGTATCCGGTTGGTAGCTGCCACCACTCGCACATCTACCTGGAGTGGATGAGTCGAGCCTACGGGCTGGATCTCCCCTGTCTGCAGGGCGCGCAGCAGCTTCACCTGAAGTGCCAGCATCATCTCACCAATTTCGTCCAGGAACAGGGTTCCCCCATTCGCGAGGGAGAAACGCCCCTTGTGATCACTAACTGCGCCGGTGAAGGCACCCTTTCTATGACCGAAGAACTCCGACTCGAGCAGATTCTCGGGAATCGCTCCGCAATTGACAGGAACCAGAGAGCCCTTGCTGCGGGTGCTGAGTTCGTGGATCACCTGGGCCGCCAATTCCTTGCCGGTACCGGATTCACCGGTGATCAGACACGACGTGTCCGTACGCGCGATCTTCTCAAGCATGCGGTAGAGATCACGCATGGGAGCGCTCTCACCGATGAAGACCCCGAAGTGCAATTCGGGGAGATCCCGGCGAGAACCGAAGCGCATGCCAATACGTGCCTGGCCGGCCGACGGAGACGACTCGCTCTGGCTCTCAACAGGTTTCAGCTGACTCTCCCCGGATGAAAGGCTCTCGACCCGCGCCTCAGAGTGTCCCTGAAGAGGGCCACCAAGTGACAACGGAAACATCATTACACGGAGTGAGCAGGATCCGTTCCAACGATGCCATTCTAAGAAAACTTGTCGTTCCCTGCCCCGATTTCGACCCTGGCTCCGATCTTCTGATTTGAGTCACTTCCTGAACTTCCGGGGCAGATGCGGCCTCCGGATGTCAGGGCTGGCAGGGCGAGGCCAGGGTGAAACAGCACGCCCTCCCGCCTGCTGGTAGTAATCCCACCATGAGGAGCGAAACCAGACCCACAGACGCACTCCTGGACGCAGTTCGTACAACTCTCGATGCCAACTCCCCTTGCCATCGGCCAACATCTTGCCCAACGAGCGTGCATTGCCACCCGTACAAAGAACCACCTCGGCGTCCTCCAATCGATCCGCTCGGGGCAGCCTGCCATTGAGATAGTCGCTCTTCTGGTACGTCCAGCCCCTGGTAATCGTGTACCAGCGGGTGGGGTTCTTCGGGTCGATGTTCAGGACCCGGGGACTTCGTCCCTCGACGAACTGTATCTGGTCTCCAACGCCAAACAGGTCCTGTAGGAACTTGTAGTAGCCCCGCTCGGTCTGCACGAACACATAGGCCATCTCATCGTCATCGAAGCCGTCTCGGCTTACCGCCAGGGTCTCCCCGACCATCGGCACGGCCGGATAAAGGACCGCTAGAATTCCGAACACCGCTCCTACACGCCACCCAACTCCGAGAAGAGAATCCCGAGCGAGCAGTACCAGTTGATTCGCAAACCATCCCACCGACAGAACGAGCGGCAACTCAATACTGAGTACACACCACGGCGTCTTGTAGGGAATTGCGGAATAGACCAGGGCCGCGCTCAGAGTCCAGGCTAAGAAGAACAGGCCTACCCTATGCCGTCGGAGTACGGCCAGGAGTCCCGAAGCAAGGGCCACACAGAGCAGGATGACACCGTTACTGGCGAGCATAATCTCTAGGAAGTAGTCCCAATCCTTGGACTGGTTGCGACCCGTCATCCCGTGTCCAACCCAGAGACCAAAAGCCTCGATGAATCGAACGACCCCAGGAAACCACGTACACATGGAGCTGAAGAAGACGACTATGACCAACACGAAGAGCGAAACGGCAGCAAGTAGCGTCCAGCGTCGTCCCTGCCATAGGGATGCGAGCGCGTCGACACGACTCGCTCCTGAGAAGAGGTCTGGATCATCCAGATGCTCGCCCGCTGCCCCCTGGGAGCCCATCAGCCAGGCAAGTCCCAGCCCAGCAACAAGCGACCCACCCGTCAGAAGAGCTGTCTCCTTGTTCACAAAGCACAGCGCGGCGCCCCCCGACGCGAGCAAGGCCCACCTCACTCGCGGTGCGGAGCAATATCGCAGCAGGCCTGCAGCCCACAAGATGCTTCCCAGCACCAGCCAGGTCTCGTGAATATTGGTGCGCGCAAAGTAGACCATCGTCGGAGAGACCGACAACAGCAATCCAGCGCAGGCCAGCCCGAAAATGCCCAGGTAGCGCGACAAAGGAAACAGGGCAATCGGAACCAAAGTCCCGGCCAGAGCAGTTCCCAGTCGAAGGCTGAAGTCGCCTGGTCCCAGGAGTCGGAAAAAGAGCAGATTGACGTAGTAGAGGAAGGGCCCATGGTAGTCGCTCGGACGATAGCGATACACATTCCACCAGTGCAGTCGCAGGGTGAACCAACCGTTGACGCCCTCGTCACTATGCAGGGGCTTGAGTTCCAGACCCGGCAGGCGCAACGCGGCAGCAATCAGAACCACCAACACCACAAGAAGAAGGGCTCCCTTCCTCGACACGGTCAGCCGGGATTCAATCACGCCGGAACTAGGGGTGCGAGGTCACGTAGGGCGTAAAGGGGCTGGCCTTAGCCAGGCGTTCGGCCTCTTGCTCAGCAGCTTCCCTGCTGGAGTGCAACCCAACTCGCACCCTGTACCAGGTCTTGTCACCAACCTGCGCACGCTGATGAAAGGCTTCAAACCCTTTCGACCTCAACGACGAAATCAGGGCTGCCGCTTCCCCTGGGGTCTCATAGGCGGCCAACTGCACAGTAAACCCGGTGCGGCCGACCGGCATCACTGGCAACTGGCTCGAAGTCGTCGTTGGCTCGGGCTCGGGCTCG
>CAZEIY010000084.1:0-13171 GCA_964512375.1 uncultured Rickettsiales bacterium
TTCCTGGTCTCAGGATGAGCGCCACCATGCGTGTCGCGTAGTAGGCGGTCATAGCTGAGCCGAGCAGGGCCAGAGCGTAGAAGCCCTCGTGTCCATGATGGTGCAGCTGTCCCAGGATGACTTCCTTCGACATGAAACCAGCGAGGAAAGGAACGCCAGCCAGCGACGCTGCACCCACTACCAGGCCGAAGCTGGCTGCCTTGGACGAGGAGCCCACTTTTCGACCGATCTCGACCAGTTCGCCGCTGTGTGCGAGATGAATGAAGATGCCAGCGGTGAGGAACAGGAGGCACTTGAAGCCGGCGTGGGTGACCAGGTGGAAGAAGCCGGCTACGGGTGATCCTGCAGCGAGTCCCATGAGCATGAAGCTGAGTTGGCTGATTGAGGACCAGGCGAGCACTCGCTTCATGTCGGGACTGACCATGGCAACGCCGGCTGCCATGACGGCAGTGAGGGCCGCGATGGCGAGCGCCGTCGTGGACGTGACGGTGGAAGCCAGGAAGAGAGGCTGCAGGATCGCGAACAGGTAGACGCCTGCCGCAACCATGGTCGCCGAGTGCAGCAGCGAGGAGACCGGCGTGGGCCCCTCCATGGCGTCGGGTAGCCAGGAATGCAGCGGGAACTGCGCCGACTTGCCGACGATGCCACACAGGAGCAGGAGGCCGATAACAGTGATCTTGTCGAGGCTGCCAAAGAACTGCCCGTCCAGTGCGTTGGCACTGATTGCATCGAGCACAGACGCGATCATGAGGTTGCTTGGCTGTCCCGCCTCGGATGGCATGGACAACATGAGCAGGACCAGACCCAGGAAGAGCCCGAGATCGCCAAAGCGGGTCATGATAAAGGCCTTTTTAGCGGCCTGAGCGGCGCTGGGCTTGAAGTTCCAGAAGCCAATGAGCAGGTAGGACGACAGGCCGACCAGCTCCCAGGCGACAAAGGTGTGCACCAGGTCGGCAGCGTAGACAACACTCAGCATGGCGGAGGCGAACAGCGAGAGAATCGCGAAGTAGCGCGCCTTGGCTTCGTCGTGGGCCATGTAGCCCACCGAGTAGAGCTGTACGAGCAGGTGGACCGTGCCAACAACCAGGCCCATGGCAGTGGTCAGGCCCGTCAGGCGCACGCCCAGAAAGACAGAGAAGTCGGCTGTCGCGGCCCACGGCATGGTTGCCTGAAATCCCTCAGCGGGCATGCTGAGCGCCAGGGTCCAGGTGCCCAGGCAGGCGAGGCTGGCTGTGAGGATGGACAGGCCGACGACGAGCTTTGGCGCTCGGCCCAGTCCCAGCAGGAAGATGAGGAAGGTAACCAGGGGAGCCCCGATCGTCACCGCCGCCCACATGGTGATGATGGTCATCCGCGCAGCTCCTCGAGGGTATCTACGGAGATTGCGCCTCGAGCCTTGTACACCGAGAGGATGATCGACAGACCTACCGCGGCTTCGGCTGCGGCGACGCCGATCACGAACAGCGCGAAGATCTGGCCGTTACCGGGGTCGGCGCCTGCGAAGCGCGCGAAGGCCACCAGGTTGATGATCACTGCATTCAGCATCAACTCGACACCAATCAGCATGGCCACCAGATTACGGCGAAGCAAGACGCCGACCAGTCCGACAGCGAAGAGCGCTGAACTCAGCAGCAGGTAGGTTCCCAGGGACTCAACCATGCTCAGCTCCCTCGCCAGGGTCGGCCTCGCGGGTTCGGCGAGCGATGACGACGGCTCCGATGATGGCGCCGAGAAGGAGGATGGAGATGGCTTCGAAGGGCAACTCGAAGTCGGTGAGCAGCAGGAGCCCGAGGTTCTTTACGCTCCAGGCGTCGGCAACATAGGGAACTGCTTTGGGGAAGGTCCCATTCAACATCGTCCGGCACAGCAGCCCGGTGAAGCCGAGGCCGATCACCAGGGCCGGGAGAACCGCAGCAGCGCTTCTCGGTTCTTCGGCCTGTTCACGCGGAGTCGACATCATCACGGCGAAGACCATGGCGATGGTGATGCCTCCGACAAAGATCAGCAATTGCATCAACGCCACGAACTCGCTGCCCAGGATCAGCGTGACCCCGGCCGCGCCAATCATCGACAGGCCAAAGCCGAGCAGATTGTGGAAGACCTTGCGGAGACTGACGGCGAGGACTGCACCGGTCATGGTCATGACAATCAGCAGCCCGAGGGCGCAGGCCTCGATGTTCTCGGGGGTCAACTCAGGCATTCTCCCCCCCCTCGGTGCTCTCGGCACTTGTATCAGCAGCGGCCTTGGCAGCCTTGGCAGCTGCCCTGGCGGCCTTGCGCTCGGCTTTCTGCTTCTCTTCGCGAGCGATCAGCACCTTAGCGAGCTCCTCGATGGGAGGATCGTCGAAGGGTTCGATGAGATCCTGTACCCAGTCCTGTCCGTAGCCTGCATCATCGAACCCCGAGGAGTACTTGAGTGTATCCGTCGGGCAGGCGGCGAGGCACAGCCCACAGAGCGAGCAGGTCGAGAAGTCCACCAGGAAGGTGTCCGCACGCTTCTTCTTGGAGTCGGGCATGCGGTCACCAGAGACAGTGATGCAGTCCGAGGGGCAGATAATGGCGCAGGCGTCGCAGGCGATGCAGTCGTGGGTGTCGATGTCGTCGAAGCGAACGAACGCGATGCACGAGCGGAATGCATCGCTCATCGCGACCTTCTCGCGTGGATACTGCAAGGTGACCTTGGGTGCGAAGATCTTGCCCGTAGTGATCTTGAGGCCCGTGAGCAGGCTGTTCATACCCGCGAGGATGCCACCACCTTCACGTTCGTCAGTCTTCGCTGTTTCGTCGCTCATGGGGGAAGACCTATACGAGCTTGATGACCAGAGCGGTCACCAGCAGGTTGGCTAGGGAGAGGGGGATCAAGTACTTCCAGGCGAGGTCCATTAGCTGGTCGAAGCGCAAGCGCGGGAAGGTCCAGCGGAACATCACCATCAGGAACAACAGGAAGTAGACCTTGATGAGAAACCAGCAGGGGCCTGGGAGCCAGGGGCCGTCATTGCCACCCAGGAACAGCGCCGCCCCGACGCCGCACACTACAAACATGTAGGTGTATTCGGCCAGGAAGAACACCGCGAAGCCCATGGCCGGATACTCGGTGTGGAAGCCAGCGATCAGTTCGGACTCTGCTTCGGGAATGTCGAAGGGTGCGCGGTTTGTCTCGGCCGTAGCGGCAATGATGTAGATAAGCAGCGCCAGCGGCTGGTACATGAAGAACCAGCCGAAGCCGTCGGCTGTCTGGGCGCTGACGATGCCGCCAATGTTGAGGGTTCCAGCGCTAAGCACAACCGCCATCGCCGAGAGCAGCAGCGGTAGCTCGTAGGCGATGTTCTGGCTGACCGCCCGCACGCCACCGAGCAGCGCGTACTTGTTGTTGGACGCCCAGCCCCCCATGAACACACCCATTAGCGAGACGCCGCCAAACGCGAAGACCAGCAGCACTCCGGACTCGACGTTGGTAAACACCAGCGCATCGCTATAGGGAAGAAGAGAGAGCAGCACCAGGGCGGGCAGGAAGGCGACCACCGGTGCGAGGATGAAGGTGACGTGATCCACCTTGGCCGGGATGATCGTCTCCTTGCCAAGGAGCTTCACCACATCGAGCAGCGTCTGGAGAGTGCCCTGCGGTCCGTGCTCCATGGGACCGAGGCGTCCTTGTACCCAGCCCGCGACCTTACGTTCGAACCAGACCATGAACATGGCGTTGATGGTGATGAGCACAGCGAGGGCGACGAAGCCCAACAGGAACACGGTCAGCCACTCGCCGACGAGTCCTTCCAGTGTGCTGATCAAGGAGGCCATCGTTCTGCTACCTGTCGATTTCGGGCATGACCACGTCGATGGAACCGAGGATCGCGATGGTGTCGGCGATCATCGTGCCTTTGAGGACGTCTATCATGGCGTTGAGGTTGCAGAAGGATGGAGTACGGGCCTTGATGCGCCAGGGCTCTCCATTCTTGTCGGCCATGATGAACCAGCCGAGCTGTCCGCGCGGGCTCTCACAGGTCGAATAATAGGTGCCTGGCTTGGGCTTGACCCGAATCATCGGCTTGTCTGGACCGATAGCGCCGCCCGGCATGTGCTCCAGACACTGCTCGATAATACGAAGGCTCTGTTCCATCTCTTCGAAGCGCACCATGTAGCGGGCAAGACAGTCGCCCTCAGTCCGGGTGGGCACGTCGAAGTTGAGCTCGCTGTAGACGCTGTACGGTTCAGCTTTTCGTACATCGTAGTCGATGCCAGATGCACGAGCAGTGGGGCCGCTCATGGCATAGGAGTGAATCTGCTCGGGTGTGATGATTCCGACGCCGTCGGTGCGATTGCGGAAGATCGTATTGCCGGTAACCAGCTTCTCGTAGGTACGGAAGTTTTCGCGCTGAGTGGCGATGAGCGCGCTCGCCTTGTTAGCGAAGTCTTCGGGGAGGTCCATGGTGACGCCACCGAAGTTTGCATAGCAATAAGTCAGCCGGCTGCCAGTGACCGAATCCAGCAGGTCGAGAATGTTCTCGCGGTCCTGGAAGGCCAGCAGAAAGGGTGTGAAGGCACCGAGATCCATCAGGAAGGCGCCGAACCACAGCAGGTGACTTGAGACCCGGTTGAACTCACTGACCATGGTCCGTATCCATCGGGCCCGCTCTGGGACGTCGATGCCGAACGCTCGCTCAACCGCCTGACAGTAGCCAACGTTGTAGATCAGGCCGCCCAGGTAATCCATGCGTGACGGATTGGGCAGGAACTGGCTGTAGAGGCCGCGCTCAGCCATCTTCTCGTGCGCGCGGTGGCTGTAGCCGATTACGGGCTCGCAATCGATTACCTTCTCGCCATCCAGGCGCAAGACCAGGCGCAGTACACCGTGGGTCGACGGGTGGTGCGGCCCCATGTTGAGGTAGTAGGTGCCGTCGTCGGGAGCCTCGCTCAGATGGGGTTCGAGGCAACCAAACCGCAGTTCGGCGTATTCCGGTGTGCGTGGGTGCTCCTTGTAGGCCGCCAGCTTGCGGGAGGTCTCGCTCACGAGTCGCCATCCTTCTTTACGACTGGTGCGGCGTTCTGGGTCGGTGCATCTTCAGTCGAATTCAGGGCGGGCACGGCGTCGTCGGTCGGTGGTTCGATGGGTGTGGGAGCATCTGCAGTTGTCTGTTCGGTAGGAATGACCGCATCCTCAGTGAGTTCATCGGCTTGCTGCTCGGCAGCAGCGGCTTCTGCAGCAGCGCGGGCCGCGGCTTCGGCCTTGACCCTGGCTTTCTCGATGGCGGCGAGGCGCTTGGTGCGCCGGGCCGCGCGAGTCTCGCGTAGTTCGTCGTCGATGCACTGGTCTCGACGCAGGGGAAAGAAGTCGGAGTCTTCGGGCAGCAGGAGACGCTTGAGGTTGGGGTGATCCGTTACCTGGATGCCCATCATGTCGAAGGCCTCGCGCTCGAACCAGCGCGCGCTACCAAAGACATGGCTGATTGAGGGCACCTCTTCGCTCTCATCCAAGGGCATGCGCAGAAGGTAGCGGTCTGGTGTTCCGGTGAGGATATTGAACTGGTACCAGAGTTCGCGGAAGTCCTCCTGATCGACTGCAGTGATGCATTCTAGGGAGTAGCCTGCGCCAGCGAAGAGGTTGGCAATGGACACAATCGCGTCGGGGCTCACCTCGCCTTCCAGGTCGAATCCACGGCGTGCGTGGTCTTCGCCGTGATGGAGCGAGTCCGGTGTTACCAGCGCGCGGAGCGCAGGGGCGAGACCCTCAGCCTTCAAAGCGCCGCCCCTTCTTGATCTTGTCTTCGAGTAAGAGGATGCCGTTGATCAGAGCCTCCGGCCGTGGTGGACAGCCTGGGATGTAGATGTCGATCGGGAGCAGTTCGTCTCCACCTTCGACGATTGCGTACTGGCCGGGATACTTGAAAGGACCGCCCGAGATGGTGCAGCCACCCATGGCAATGGCCCACTTGGGTGCCGGCATCTGGTCCCAGAGCGCGAGGATGGTTGGTGCCATCTTTCGTGAGATCGTGCCTGCCAGGATCATCACGTCAGCCTGACGGGGCGAGGGTCGAAAGACTCCGGCGCCGAATCGGTCGAGGTCAAATCTGGCCGCTCCTGCGGCCATCATCTCGATGGCGCAGCAGGCCAGCCCAAAGGTCAGTGGCCACAGTGAGCGCGCCCGGGCCTGATTGAGAAGGTCGTCGAGAATGGCCAACTGAAAACCACCCCCGCCACCGCCGTCGCGCAGCTGCGGTTGGGGGCCGTCCGAGTCGAGGATGGGAAGCTTGTCGTCGGAGCTGTCTACTGCCATCGGAACACTCCCTTGCGGTAGGCATAGAGGATGGCAAGGCTGAGAATCCCGACGAAGATGCTGACTTCGGTGAAGTCCCGCCACTGACCGGCGGCCTCGGCCAGGGCCGGATCGTCGTAGATGAGCGCCACTGGAAAGAGGAATACGACATCGACATCAAAGGCCACGAAGATGAGCGCGAACAGGTAGTAAGCGATGCCGAACTTCACCCAGGCCGAACCCACTGGGAGCATGCCGCTCTCGTAGATCTCGTCGCGGTATCGACCCTTGGTTCGGGGCGAGATGATGTAGTTAATGATCAGCGGTGCCGCACCGAAGATCACGCCGACCAGAAGCAGGCCGAGGACGATCCCGTACTGGGAAAGCATACTATCCAATTTGCATCCACTAATTCAAACGGGGGTACGCCCATTCGATTCGCCGTCGCGAGTCTAACCAGATCCCCTCTCTGCTTCCAGAGCGGTAGAACCTTTTCTTGCAAGCTCTCGGGATCAGGTGTGAATCGACGGTCAATTCTCAGCCTCGGTTTGTTCGAAGCTCTCAGACGATGAGGTCGAGGTAGTCCTGAAGATCATCGACGCTGGGAGCGCTGATCTCGAAATCGTCGGGACCACTGATGCCAACGCCTGCCTCAACTGCTTCGACAATCTGCGGATTCTCCCAGATGTCCCAGTCGTGGATGTCTTCACTGGAGTGAGCGAATCGCTTGAGAATCGACAGACCTGTGACATCCGCAGCGATGCGATCCGTCGATACGACCATCAGGCGAGGCTCACCCTCGTCACTGTCGCTACCAATGGTCGGTCCCCCGCGGGTTACCGCTTCCCAGCCGTCCAGGACGTTCAGGGTAGGGGTGATGCGCTGGTTGAGTTGAGCGATCTGGCGGTACAGCTTGTTGCCTGCTGTCACGTGCATGTCCAGGTTGCCGTCGCGCGCGCGGTCGCCAGCATGTACCAGGCCGATGAGGTTCTTCATGGCCATGGTGAACGTACTGATGAAGTGTGTTTTGACCACCGGTAGGTTGATGATGTGGTCGGCCTCGACCACCGGCAGTGGGTAGCGGAAGCCGCCGTTCCAGTCCGGGCTGTCGTCCTCACTGAACTCGACCCAGTCCACAGCGTCGTCGTCGAAGACCACCAGCTCAGCGCGGCTCGCTTCAGCAGCCTCGACGATGCCGTTCTGTACCAGATTGTTGTAGGTGTTCGGGTCGCCCCAGAATGACCGGTCTCCCACGATCACTCGGCTGGCACCGCGCTCGAGAGCCCACTCAGTCATGCGCTCCACCATCTTGGGCCGCGTCGAATAGGGGTAGTAGTCGCCGGAGTTGCTGTTGACCTTGAGGTAGACGGTGTCGCCTGAGCCGATGAACTCGAGCTCGTTGCGCCCTACGGTTTCGTTCAGGGCCGCCCGCAGCGTGGACGTGTACTGCTCGCCGGTGGCCATGCCTACGAGGTAGTTGGTGACTGCAGGAGTGTCGTCGTCGTCTGGCTCTGTAGTGACGCAACCTGCCGCCGAGACCAGAGGCAAACTCGCGCCTACTGTGGCCGCGCTGCGGACAAAGCGGCGTCGGCTCATTTCCTTCTCGTGGAACTCCTGGATCAGGTCCTTGCTGCGGATAATGCGGCCTGTGTACTTACTCATGGGAACTCCGAGATGGGGGGCTTGAGCAGGCTGCCGACCATAGCAGGAGCCGCGCATGTTTTCGGGGATTTCGCTTTCGACTCTGTTCAGCCATCCAGCAGGGGGAAGTGGACCTTGGGTGCAGCGCGAACAACGTGCTGCTCTGCGGCATGGGCGAGGCGAAGCAAGCTGTGCTCGCACCAGGGCCTGCCCATGAGCTGAATGCCGATGGGCAGGCCGGCGGCATCGTAGCCCGCAGGGAAGCTGATCGCGGGCAACCCGATGAGGTTCGCCGGGAAGGCGTAGCGCATGATGGCGCCGAGCACCGTCAGGTTGCTCTCGCCATGGCTGAGCGCGCCGGGATGAATGGCGGGCGCTGTTATTCCCGTAGTTGGTGTGGCGATCACATCGACCTGCTCAAGAACCGATGAGAAGATCCCCGCAACTCTGGTACGTGCTTGCTGCGCGCGGACATAGTCGCGACCGGTGAAGCTGCGCGCGATCACCATGTTGGTGCGGATGTCGAGACCGAATCGGCTGCGGTTCTGCTCGTACTCACCCTCCATGGACGTCACCATCTCCGAGGTGATGGAGATGGTGTGGGCGAGGCGGGCGAGCTCGAGCTCGGGGATGTCTACTTCAACCAGGGTGGCGCCCATCCCAGCGAGAGCATCTGCCATGGAGCGACAACAGCTCACGATCTCGGCATCGGCATCGTCGAACCACGGAGAGAAGATGCCGATGCGCAGGTCGCTGAGGTCGAGATTGTCGAAGCCAGCGAGTGTTGGGTTCGGTTGGCCCAGGCCCGCCTCGTAGCGAGCGTCGGGGCCGGCCAGCGCCTGGTAGCCAATGGCGCAGTCACGAGCTGTCGCAGCGATGGGGCCCATGTGCGCCAGGCTCCAGCACAGTGGTGCAGCGCCGAACTCGCTGATCCGTCCAAAGGTGGCTTTGAGCCCGACCGCCCCGCAAAAGGCAGAGGGGATGCGAATGGAGCCGCCACCATCGGCGCCGATGGCCACGGGGCAGAGTCCTGAAGCGACGGCGGCTGCCGATCCGCTTGAAGATCCGCCCGTGTGGTGGTCGGGATGGTAGGGGTTGCGCGCGGTGCCGTGGTGGGTGTTCAGTCCCGTCACCCCGAGACCGATCTCGTGCATGTTCGCCTTGCCAATGAGCAGCGCTCCCTGGGCACGCATGCGCTCGACGACCGCGGAGTCTTCGGTGACGGGCTCATTCTGGAACGAGGTACCCACGGTCGTGGGGTAGGGCGCCTGATTGGTCTCGTCTTTGACCGCCACCGGCACACCGTCCAGGGGGCCCAGTGGCGCACCTTGGCGGTACCGCTCCACGGAGGCCCGGGCCTGCCCCATGAGGTCGTCCTCGATGGAGGCAATCATCGTGCGCATGGGTGGGGTCAGCGAATCGCCGCTAGAGATAGCCGCTGTCACCCGTTGGGCTACCTCTTCGGGGTTGGTCCGCCCTTCGAGGTAGGCGCTGGTGAAGTCATGACAGGTCAGGAAGCGAAAGCTCCCCTCGGGGATAGGGCCCTGGGCGCCGGACGGGTCGACGGAAGGGCCTTGTTGCTGTTCGGCGCTCTGATTCCGCGGTAGGGGTGGATATACCGAGGGCTCGTCATTCAGGCGTCTGGCGCGGAAGCCATCAAATCCTGCGTCGCGCAGCAACCCTGGTAGCACCAGCGAGCGGATCATCGAGTTCTCGAGGGCGACGGTGAAGGCATGCATGGCCATCCCCGTGACGTGAGGGGCCTTGATCTTCTTGAGGTCGTAGCTCACGGGCGGGGTGCTTCTGGTCCTGGTCGTCAGTCAGTGTGTCTTGCTGCTCAGGGGCAGGGGGCGATGCCGGCACAGTCGGGATCATCACAGTTCATGAGCCCATCGAGGTCGTTGTCACTGCTGTCGTCACATTCTGAATCCAGTGCTCCCTCGCGGATCGTCACCAGGAAGGTCTGATCTGGGATGTCGGTGAACCATGAGACGGGATCCAACTGCACGAGGAGTTGGTACGACCCTGAAGGCAGGGGCGCATAGTTGCCTGAGGTATCCAAAGTGAAGCCTGTGGGGATGATCGAGAAGCTGTCGGTGAACGCGGCGCCACCACACTCGAGCTTGCACGCATTTCCGAAGGACAGAGGGACGGTGGCGGGATCGGAGCACTGTCTGTCGCCGACGCAGTCAAGGCGCCCGATGGTCTGACTGAACCCTGGAAAGCTCGGATTGATCAATTGGTAGTGGAACAGACAGTTGTTGAAGTAGGGACTGGTCCAGTTGGCGCCACCGTCGTGATTTACCGACACGTTGACCGTCATAGGGTCACCCATCGACAGAAAGGTGGTGGGGTTCTGCGCACTGTCGGTCAGGGTGACGTCAGCGCTGATATTGGAAGGACCGATGCAGCCGGCCGTGTCGTCGTCATCTCCTGTGTCGTCGTCATCACCGACATAGGGCTCGGTTGTGATGCTCAGGCTGTAGCTGTTGCCGAGCACCGCATCCTGCTCGTCGTACAGCGAGACCTTGATGGTGAAGATGCCGCTGCCGGTGCTTGCCTCGGTGGATGCTTCTTCGTTGTTGTCTGTGCTGGCGCTGGCGAAGGTCTGCCCCTCGGGGTCGGTGATAGCCAGATCGATGTCGCCCGCTGCGTGGTTGAAGGTCGCTCTCACGGTAAGCATGTAGCCGGTCTGCACGCTCACAGAGAAGAAGTCGTCGTCGCCGGGACAGGCGACCAGCGGCGCGATGTCGCCGGGAGCTATGGACGCGGCTGTGGGGATGCTGTCATTTTCCTCAAAGGTGTCGTCAGAACAGTCGAGAGCGCTGGTGTCGTCATCGTCCACGCTGGTGTCGTCATCGCCTACGCTGGTGTCGTCGTCGTCAATGCTGGTGTCGTCGTCGTCAATGCTGGTGTCGTCGTCGCTCAGACCGTCCCAGTTTTCCCAGCAGCCCTGCAGGCTGAGCCCGAAGGCGAGGGCAATGGCAATGGATGAGGCGGCGTAGCTGGCAAGTGTCGGGAGTCTTTGCATAGGGGATAGAGTTCCACAGGTGGGCGTCGAGGAAAAGGAACCCTTGTTGCCCGATGGTTGCAATCGGCTCAATCTCAGGGGAGCGGGGGAGGCGTGATGGGTGATCCGGGGAGGTCGCGGTAACGTTCACGAAGATCACTCTGCCGAGAGCGCAGGATGGCTTCCTTGCCTCGAATCAGGACCTGCAACGGCACGCTGCTCAGTTCGAGGGGGTCCCCACTCCAGCTGACCAGATTGGCTATGCCGCCCGCCTCGATGCGACCCCTGCCGGCAAGGCCAAAGACTTCTGCGGGTGTCGAGGTGATTGCGTCGAGGGCTGCGCGGTGCTCGAGGCCACCACGTACGGCGTTGCCTGCTTTGTGGCGCAGATTGCGGGCGAAGTGGCTGGAGCCCGTACTGATAATTACCTTTACACCGGCTGCGTGCAGCAGGGCGGCATTGTCGGAGCGCGCCTCGAGCTGGTCGAAAGAGCCTGGTCCGTAGACCATCGGGTCGACGATCACTGCGATCTTCGCCCGGGCCAGTTCTCTAGCCAGCAGCCAGGCCTCGGCTCCGCCGTGGACGACCAGGCGGATGTTCTGTTCATCAGCAAGGCGCACGGCAGCCTCGATGTCGGCAGCGCGATCTGCGTGGATGACCAGGGGCACCCGATTGCGCAGGACCCTGCCGAGCGCGGCGAGGGTGAGAGGGCTCGCAGAGAGCTCGCGGCTACGTCCCTGCTCATGGGCTGAGCCGTTTTGCGACAAGAACCGAGCGTCTTCGAGGGCCTGGCGAATCAGGTGCAGGTTGGCGGCCCGAGAACTGCCTGCGCTCATGTTTGCGTAGAGCGCGACTGAACGCTCGACTACAGACTCCTCCTGGCTACCCCCTACGAGGTCGACAAGCGCTCCTTGACCGCTGATGAGACCTCCTCTCGGAACGATGAGCGCAGAGGTGATACCACCGAGCCTCGCCACTGGGACGAGTGATGAGCGCGGGTTATATGCGTCAGCGACGACCAGTGCAGCGCGGTTCGCAGGCCCCCCTTCCCAGTTGTGGTCTCGGGTCCGCTCCTCAAGACCTATCTCGACCAGGCCGATGCTGGAGCCCACCTCGATGAGCCCCGCTGTGATCACCCTCGATTGCTGGTCTTCGACGGCGCAGTTCTGACCCTTGAATTGTGCGGATCGGGGCTCGCTGAGGTTGAGCTCGAGCCCGTTCACGGCCTGACCGGCCGCCGCGATCTCGTCGCCGACTACAACGATGACAGCATCATCGCTCGGTCCGCTGGGGAGCTCCACCCGGGCGCCAACGATGACTGTGCATTGGGGAGCAGTTGCAGCCAGGCTGGGGGCAGACAGGAAGGCGAGGATGAGGCTCAGCGCTGGAGCGACGGCGAAGCGTGTACGTGTCATCGTTCGCCTCGCTGTCCCAGTTCGAAGTCGGACCACGGTCTCGTGTCCTTGCTGTCAAAGCGCAGCACACCGCCTACGAAGACCCAGCGTGCGCCGGTATAGATGCTAAAGGGGTCGCCGTCCCAGACGACGACATCTGCTCGCTTGCCTATCTCGAGACTGCCGGTCTGGTCATCGATTCCCAGCACCCAGGCGGGGTTGCGTGTGATCCAACGGAGGGCTTCGTCTCGAGGTAGTTCGATGCCAGCGTGAAGGCCTGAATACCACGCTTTTGCTGCCTCTTGATTTAGCCGCTGGATACCTACTGCGGAGTCGGAGTGGATGACAGCCGGCTGCGGCGAGCATCGCCGCGCTCTCTGGGATGGCGTCGTAGGCTTCGAGCTTGAAGCCCCACCAGTCGGCCCAGGTCGAGGCTGCGACCTTCTTCTCGGCGAGGATGTCCCGAATCTTGTATGCGTCTGTGGCGTGGTGGAAGGAACGGATAGCGAAACCGAACTCATCAGCGAGCTGCAGCATGGAGAGCATGTCGTCCGCCCGATAGCAGTGCACCTGGGGCAGGATGTCGCCACGCAAGACGCCCACGAGGGACTCAAGATCGAGGTCCCGATCCGGACCAGGCTCACTCTTGTCTTCCTGGTCCTTCTTGGGACCAAAACGCCGCTTTCTGTCCGGCTTGCTGCTCTTCTTGGCGTGCTCTTCGAGCTTCTCCAGGTGGCGCTTGGCGGCGAGGAAGGCGCTGCGCGTGGCCCGAAGGTTGCCCATTCGCGTCGATGGAGCGCTGCTGCGTCCCCCGTACACCCGCTTCGGGTTCTCGCCGCAGGCCATCTTGAGTGTCTCAGGAGCGCCGGGAAAGCG
>CAZEIY010000085.1:0-314 GCA_964512375.1 uncultured Rickettsiales bacterium
CGCGTCATGGTGTGCACACGCGCCGCCATCAGCACCTCCTGGAAAGCGAGGATGTCCCGCTGCTCAGAGGTCTCGTACTCGGTAAAGGGGTTGTTGTTATAGGGGATTAGATTGACCTTGGATGGCAGGCCGCGGAGCAACTCGACCAACCGGTGGGCGTCCTCGACCGTGTCGTTCACTCCCTTGATCAGGATGTACTCGATGGTGACCTGCTTGCGGTGTGGTAGCGGGAAGCGGCGGAGCACCTCCATCAGGTCTTCGAGAGGATACTTGCGGTTAATGGGCATAAGCAGGGTGCGCTGCGGGTTGGTCGT
>CAZEIY010000085.1:324-13157 GCA_964512375.1 uncultured Rickettsiales bacterium
TCGTCCCATGCAGTGAAATCGCCAGATTGATTCGAGACCGTCGACCAAATTCCTCAAGCTGGGGAAGGAGGCCCACGGTCGACAGGGTAATGCGTCGATGCGAGATGCCCAGCCCCTCATTCTCCTGAACGATTTCCATCGCGGGGAGCACGTTGTCCAGGTTGAGAAGCGGCTCTCCCATACCCATCAGCACGATGTTGCTGATCCGACGGTCGGGACTGTGCTGCTGCGCCTGCATGATCTGAAGCAGGACCTCTGCGCGGCTGAGGTTGCGAACGTAGCCGCCCTTCCCTGTGACACAGAAGTTGCACGCGAGGGGGCAGCCCACCTGGGTAGAGATACACAGTGTCATCCGACGATCTTCGGGAATGAGAACAGACTCGACCTGCAGACCATCATCGAGTCCCCACAGGAACTTGACGGTCCCATCCCTGGACTGTTCAGCTTCTCGAACCTCGAGGCGCGACACCCGAGCGACGTCGACGAGCTTGCTACGTACGGACTTGGCCATGTCGGTCATGACAAGAAAGTCGGTGCAGTCTTTTTGATAGATCCACTTGAACAGCTGCTTCCCTCGGAAAGCGCGTTCACTGAGGACGTCTTCGGCAAACGTACACAGCTCGGACATCGTCATGCCGAGCAGATCTTGCCGCTCGTCTCTGGCCGCGAGTGGGAGAGCCGAGGGCAGCGCGCTCACACCAGACCCCCATCGAATTCACCCGAGATGGAAGCCACTTCGGCGGTGACATCGGACACATCTACTTCGGCGAGTCCACCATCGACGGGAATCACAATGCCAGAACTCATGATCGACTTGAAGGCCTCCTCGACCGTCATATTGAGGACCCTGAGTTCATCGCGTGGATAGAGCACGAAGAAGCCGGAGGTGGGGTTCGGCGTCGTCGGTACAAAGACCGACACGAGTGCAACACCCACAGCCTTCTGCACGCCCTCCCAGGCTTCGGCGGTGAGGAAGCCCAGGCAGTAGCAACCCGTACGGGGAAATTCGACGAGCACGACGCGCTGGAAGCTCTGGGCACGCGAGGAAAACACAGCCTCAAGTAGCTGCCGGGTCGCTGAGTAGATCGTGCCCAGCAGCGGCACCTTTTCGACGAGATCCGCGAGGCGCTGAATCAGGGTGCGACCGAAGTAGCCACGGGCGAGCGTGCCAATCAACAGCACCAGCAACACGGTCAGAAAGAAGCCCAGCCCGGGGGTCTCGAGAATAGGGATCGGGCGATCAAGCCAGGGCGGACTCCAGCGGACCGAGCGGATGCTGGTGGGCACCAGGCCGAGGACGCCGTCCATACTCAACACCAGCTTGTTGAATACCCACAGCACGACGGCGATCGGCGCAGCGACCAGGATGCCGGCGACCAGATTGTCGCGCAGTACCGAGCGAAGGCTGCGCTGCGAGTTCTGCGAAGACTCCATCTGCGGATTCACTTTTCTTTCCTTCCTCGTACCTGAAACGAGACCGTGAAGCGCTCCCGATGGAAGCTTGACTCAGCGACGAGATCCACCGAACTACCCAGGGCATCTGCGAGATCGCTCAGAGCCTCTTCTTCTCGAGAGAGCAGATGCGACGCGACGCCTGGCTCGCACCGTACCGTGAGCTCCTGAACCTTGCTGGAGTCTGCGCTCACATTACGAGAGATCTCACGCAGCACCTCGTAGCCAACCGTCTCGCGAGACTTCAGTCGGCCAGATCCATCGCAGAGTCGACACGAAACCTGGAGGTTACTGGCGATGTCTTCCCGCACTCGGCGCCGAGTCATCTCGACCAGGCCGAAGTCTGATATCGGCAGGAAACTTGAGCGCGCGGGATCCCTGGCCAGACCGAGCGTGAGCGCCTCTTCGACCTTGCCTCGGCTGTCGAGTTCCTCCATGTCGATAAAATCAATGACAATCAGACCTCCGATGTCACGAAAGCGCAGCTGGTACAGCACAGCCTCCACCGCCTCGAGATTCACCTTCAAGGTGGTCTCGGCCAGGCTGGCCCCGCTCACATAGCGACCGCTGTTGACGTCGACCGAGGTGAGCGCTTCGGTCTTCTCCAACACGAGGTAGCCACCCGAGGGCAGGTGAATCTTGCGACCCAGGGCGCGCTGAAGAACGCGCTCGACACCGGCAGCCTCGAGCATCGGAGTGGACTCCTTGTACAGCTCTAGGTGGCCACCAACCCTCGGCATGAAGCGCTCCATGAAGTCGCCGACCCGCTCCTGGTCTCCCAGATCATCGACCACGACCCGACGCACGTTCTCTGAGACCATGTCTCGCGTAGCTCGAAGAGCGAGATCCAACTCCTGGTGAAGCATTGAGGGCGCATCCTGAAGACGGGAGCGAGTATCGATGCTCGCCCAGGTCTCGCGTAGATACTGCATGTCGCTGACAAGGATGTCCTCGGCGATGCCCTCACAGGCAGTACGCACAATGAAGCCCTCACCGTGACGAAGGTGTCCCTCCACCAACTGACGCAGGCGCTCACGCTCTTCCTCATCGGTGATTCTTCTCGACACGCCGACCTTATCGCCACCGGGGACATAGACTAGGAACCGACCCGGCACGGACAGCGAGGTGGTCAGCCGCGGCCCCTTGCTACCCAGTGCCTCCTTACGAACCTGAACGGTCAGTTCCTGACCGGGGCGAAGGACATCTTGAATCCGCTGCTGCCGGCGAGGAGAAAAGTTCATCCCGGCTGCACCGGTTGTCGCCTCTGGGTCCTGTTCCCCCTGCTCCAGACCCTGACCTGGCACACCCACCGTAGACTCAGCGTCCGGGCCCTCGGCGGCAACCCAGTCCAGCTTCTTACCCTCGGTCCAGGGAACAGATGCCCCCCCGGCCAGACCAACAGGGTCAAGGGTGCTCTCGGGATCTACGGGTAAAGGTTCAGATCTGGAACCGGCCGTAATACGAGCGTCCACCACATCCCCAACGTACAAGAAGCCAGCACGCTCAAGACCCAGCTCGACAAATGCTGCCTGCATGCCCGGCACAATGCGTACCACCCTGCCCCTATAGATGTTGCCGACGATGCCGCGATCACGTGCTCGCTCGACATAGAACGAGGTGGGAAGCCCCTGCTCGACGAGCACGGCTCGAAGCTCTCCCGCCGTTCGGCTGAGTAAGAGAGCGTTGTCGACGGATAGCTTGCGGCTCACCCAGCCCCCCCCGCCTCATCACGAAAGTACGTTTGCACCCGGCTGGCAGCCCAACCGGACACGACGCTAGCGGCATCATCGCCCCAAACAGCGCGTAATACGTCTCGGACGCGAGCGCCCGGGCCGTCAAAGTCTACTTCCAGTCGCCAGCTTCCCCCGCCGCTATCGCTCAGTGACTTGACCACCGGGCGCATATCGACCATGCGGCTCGTTCCCTTTCGGGTTACCTCGACGGGAACCGATTCTGCGGCAAGAAAGTTCTCTGCCGCAACCAGGGCCTCACCGGTGGAGCCCACCGGCGCGTGTATCTGGTAGGCCCAGCCAGTGATCCGCGAGGCCACGGCCTTGCCGCCTATCGGCACCTCCCGAACCGCCAGCACGGGGAGGTCCTCGGGCATCTCTGCCCGTAGGTGGGCAAAGAAATCCTCGACATCCAGAGGGCGCTTGAGTTCGAGTTCAGCGAATTCGCTACTCGAACCGAAGCCGGAGGGTAGGGCTGGGCCGAATCCCAAGCGCGCAGCGGGACGGTAGCCACGGCTCCAGATAACGGGTGCCTCGAGACGCCGCAGCGCCCGACGGAAGACCTTCATCACCTCGAGGTGACCCAGGTAGCGCAACTGACCGCGCTTTCCGTAGCAGATCTCCACCTTGAGACGTTGCTCAGAAGGTAGGCGGGTATCACAGAGATCGGCTGGGTTCTCACTGTCCACGCTAGGAGGCGAAGGGCGCTGGGGCTGAACCGTGGTCTTCCCTGCAGAGCCGACGCTGGCCGCACGCGCGATGGCCGAGCCGGGCGCCAGGCCCTGACTGGGTACGGCGTCGACGACATTGTTGCCCTTTCGGCCGGGCGGTCGGGGCATGGCCACAAACTGCGGATCTTGCTTGCGGTAATCAACGGCACCGCTGAGCCGCGTACGGTCACGATGATGTGGCTCAACATTGGGCTCGGGGCTCACGTAGATTCGATTGTGAACGACTTTGTGGTCACAGACACCGCAGTCGTAGCATGGGTCATCCGAGCAATCGGGAACAAAGCCTCCTTCGAGGGCATCCTTCCAGTCTTCCCAGAGCCACTCCCGCTTGACGCCGATGTCGATGTGGTCCCACGGGAAGACCTCATCCTCACTGCGGTGTCGTTGATTGTAGAACGCCGAATCGAGACCGGTACTCTCGAAGGCAGAAGCCCAGGCGTCGTTGCTGAGGTGTTCCTGCCAACCATCAAGGCGAGCACCGGCCCGGTACGAGGCCTCAAGCAGATCGGCCGACCGACGATCCCCTCGCGAGAACACGCCCTCCATCACCGAGGACCGGCTCTCGTGATAGCGAAAACCCAGGCGAGCACGGCGCAGCTCTCTAGCAAGAAAGTTCTGACGAGCACGGATCTCGTCGAGACCGATCTGCGAGGCCCACTGAAAGGGCGTATGCGACTTCGGCACAAAGCTCGACACCGAGACCGTGATGCCCGCGCCCTTCACTGAGCGCCGGGCCCGGGACAGGCAGCGCGCTCCGAGGTCAACGATCGCATCAAGGTCATCGTACTGCTCGGTTGGCAGCCCGAGCATGAAATACAGCTTGAGGTTACGCCAGCCACGACGAAAGACCTCGTCGACCATGTCGACGAGAACATCTTCGTCGATGACCTTGTTGATCACTGAGCGCAGTCGATCAGAACCTGCCTCAGGTGCCACTGTGAAGCTGGTCTTCCGCACCCGCCCCACCTGCTCCATAATTCCCGGGCTCAACGTCTCAAGTCGCATAGAAGGCAGGCTGATCGCGGAGCGTCGATGCTCATGCTCGTCCATCAGCGACGTGAGCAGTGGCTCTACGCAGTTGTAGTCGCCAGCAGACAATGACAAGAGCGAATATTCCTCAATGCCCGTCTTTGCCAGTGCACCACGCACCAGCCGCTGAACCGTCTCGGGGCTGCGCTGGCGCTCTGGTCGGTAGATATAGCCCGCCTGGCAGAATCGACAGCCTCGCATGCAGCCACGCTGAATCTCGACTCCGACGCGATCGTGGACAACGTCCATGAAAGGTACCGGCGTCTCCGTCGGGTAGGGCGCAGCATCAAGTTCTGTAACGATGGCCTTGGAAACCCTAGCCGGAAGCCCGGGAGCCGCCTCCATCGCCGCCACTCGACCGTCGGAGAGGTAGTGCGGGGTGTACAAAGAGGGCACATAGACGCCTGGGATATCTGCCAGGCGCCGCAGCAACCACTCACGAGACTTGGTCGTCATTCGCCAGTCCGCCACAGCATTCACCACCGTGACTATCGTCTCCTCGCCATCCCCCAGACAGAACGCGTCAATGAAGGGCGAGAGAGGCTCAGGGTTGAAGGCGCAGGGACCGCCAGCGACGACCACCGGGTGCTCACGGTGGCGCTCGATGCCGTGCAGCGGGATACCGCCGAGATCGAGTACCTGAAGGATGTTGGTGTAGGACAACTCGTACTGAAGCGTGAAGCCGAGTACGTGCAGATCACAGAGTGGCACGTGGTTCTCGAGCGTGCTCAGTCGAGCCCCCCCCCCGCGAAGCCCTGCTTCGAGGTCGGGGGCGACGGCATAGACCCGCTCCGCGGCCACATCCGAGAGGTCGTTGAGGATGCCGTAGAGGATGCGAAGGCCGATGTGGCTCATGCCGATCTCATACAGATCGGGGTAACAGAGGCCGACTACCGAGCGGACCTGACTGAGGTCCTTGCGCACCTGGCCAACCTCTCCACCGAGATAGCGAGAAGGCTTCTGCACCCCAGAGAGCAGGTCCGAGGTGAGGGGCTCCCCAGAAGCCGCAAAGCTACTCTGAGACGGTGAGAAGGGGCGAGAGTCTCTCACGGGGATTCTCCGGTGGTCGTCGTGCCAATCACATTTATGGTCCGAGAACCAGAGCCCCCCGCGAGCTTACTGGGACCGGACCGACGACCTATCCGAGCGGACGCGAAACTAGTGCCTACGCACTACCTAGTCAAGGAACTGGCGGCGGAAGCGCACCCCGATCAGCACCAAAAGGAGCGAGGCGACCAGGGCCAGCAGGGAGCCCAGGCGCAACGGACCCGATTCGAAGACGAATTCCACCTGGTGCGTTCCCTGCGGAACCCATAGCGTTCGTCCTGCCACGTTCGCCGGAAAAATCGCGGCCGGCTGCCCGTCAACACGCGCCTTCCATCCCGGATACCAGGTGTCGCTCAAGAAGAGCCAGGCGGACTCCGTGGCGTCGACATCCAGCACCACCCGCTCGGCCTCATAGCTGCGGATGCGCACGCTCCCAGGGCTCGGCGTTCCCTTCGTGTTCTGCTGCGGAAGCTCTTCGCCCCGTGCCCTATCGATGACGACCTCAGCCCTCGGGTCGAAGTCAGGAGAGGTTACGGCGAGCAGAGCCTCCATCTGCTCGGCAGGAAGAAAGTCGTCATCGTGCCCCGATCCGGTAACCACCCGCGCCGAAGGCACCAAGAACGCTCGAGGCAGAGCATCCGGCAGCGAATAACGAACGATCCGCTCGAGCGAGGGACGATCGGAGGCAGGAAATTCTCTCGACGGTTGCAGGCCCAGAAGCGACTCGCGCTCGGACGCGAGCACCGTACCTACATTGAACAGAGCAGCCAGACCGGAATGAATGCGCTCGGTCCGGCCGGTCGACGAACTCGTCATGTACAGAGACTCTGTTACTGCCCGGGCACGCTGGGGATAGAGCGGCAGATAGAACTCAGCCTGCGGGACGCCGAACAGCAGATTGTAGTTGTCACGAGCCAACTGCCGCGCCGGCTCATAAGCCGTGGTGCCGCGCGACCAGCCGCCGCTACGCAGATAGCCCCTGAGGAACACCTCTTGCTGCGGGTCGAAGCTGAGAACGCGCTGGACGGGAACCTGATCCGCCCCATCCAGTCCGGTCAGGGACTCCGGGCGGTCACTCCAGGCCTGTGCCTCGATGGAACTGTTGTGATCGCCGAGGTGCACGAAGAGATCTGCCCCCGCAACGACAAGAAGGGAAGCCGCGATCACTAGCGAGAGTCCCTTGCTGCGCCGCCCGATCGTCCTCTCCAGTTCGCTCAGGCCAAGTCCGCCCAGAACCGCTACCGCCAGCACGGCATAGAGCTGAAAGCGGGGATGAAAACGGAAGAGATCGTAGCCTGGCAACACAGCATGAAGCAGCTCGCCGATCCCCAGGTGGCGCCCCATGGCCAGGGCCATCGAGAGCAGCGCCATCGCCAGCAGCGCCTGCACATGCCGTTGACGACGACCGACGACAAGGATCAGAGCAGCTAGCAGGAGGGGGAGGATGCCCAGGTAGGGAACCACCTCCCAGTAGAGATTGGTCTGACCGGGGGCACCTAGAAAGCCGTCGCCAAGGCCCGCCTCAGGCTCGGCGGTGAAGCGATCGGGACGACCAAAGGCGTCGGGCTGAAGCCAGGTGCGCAGGTAGGCTGGGTGGAGATCGAACTGCGTCGCATAGTCGTAGGACAGGCCGCCCTGCCGGGGGCCCTGACGATGAAGCTGTAGGCTTGGCAGCAGCTGTGGTGCTGCGAGGGCAAGAGCAAGGACGACAGCCAGAGCCATCGCCAACAAGAAGCGCGCTGAGGATGACGCATCATCACCCCGAGCCGAGCCGAGAGAGGGTCGGCTACGCAAGCTAAGGTAGATCGCATAGGGCGCGGCGATCAGAGCGTGGTTGTAGGCGAGATTCGGATGCCCCGCGAGCAGAGAAAGGCCGCCCACCACGGCAAGCGCACAGAGGTCGATGCCCCTACGCCTTCGCCAGTAGCGTTCCATGAGCAGAAGGATGCCCGGCATCCACGCCGCCACTGCCAGCAGATTCAGGTGCCTTGCGTGGCCAACGAAGAACGCCGAGAAGGCGAATGTCAGACCTGCGAGCAGGGCGCCGCTTCGGCTCGCTCCCAGGCACCGCGCCAACAAGCTGGCCAGAACACCCGCGAGAACAATATGACCGAGAATCGATAGGTTCGTCGCAAGGGGTAGCGGCAGTAGGAAGAACAGCACGAGATTGGGCGGATACAACATTCCTGCCTCGCCCACGGCGTGCAGCGGCACGCCGGAACCGAGCAGGTGACACCACTGCGCCAATCGCCCCTCGGCCAGTGCCTCGGCATAAAAGTGCTTGAGAGGATAATGCAGGTGCCAGAAATCGGAGTATTGCATGTCGTTGCTGAACAGCAGGCGCCGGCCGAGAGCGAGGTCCCAGCCGAAAAAAAGGACGACCATCGCCGAGAACAAGCCAGTAGCCAGCAGGGCCGTGCGGCCAACATCAGCGCCTCGCTCGCTCGGGTTTTCAGCGCTCAGACTCATCGACACATCCATACCCGCACCATTCCGCTTCCGACGCCTGGACGCAAGGACCCGGCGAGCAGCTATGTGCAAGCCAGTTCACCTCGCGTATGGTTGCCCGCCATGACTTCTCGCGTCCACCTTCTGGTCCTGGCTCTCGTCCTTGTTGGCTCTCCGCTCATGGCTGCAGAGGCTGGCGAGAGCCGCACGGCTGGTCCCACAGCGCCCAAGGCAGAAGGGCCGCAGCCAGCACCTGCTGACGTGCAACCGATCCGAGCTGACTTCTCAATTCTCTATGAGGGGCATACGGGAGGGA
The DNA here is from genome assembly GCA_964512375.1 of uncultured Rickettsiales bacterium. Taxonomy (GTDB): domain Bacteria; phylum Myxococcota_A; class UBA796; order UBA9615; family UBA9615; genus UBA6601. Next base: position 9,078 of record CAZEIY010000085.1, read on the forward strand.
TCTCGGGAGCAGGCCCCACACTGTGGGCTGATCAGGTGGTGGCGGGAGCCCTCGGCGAGGGCGAGCACAGTTGGCAACGAAGTTCCACCGGCTTCGGTGCGTTCCTCAATGGAACGTCGTGGTTACTACAACCCGGCGGTGCAACAAAAGAATTCCAGCAACGCATAGAGGATGGTGGCACACACAGCAACGAAACGAGCAAACGGGTCCCGGTGCTGCTGGCTGACGACTACGCGGTGTTCGCCTGGCCACCCGACACTGCCGACACCGTACTCCCACAGTTGGCTGCCGCCCTGGACCGAGACCCCCTGCGTCCACCTCCCCGTACCGAGCACCGAGTCGCCACCGGTCTTGCTGGAGATGGCAGCGCCCCAGCTCTACTCATTGAAGCTACTTCGACGCCGATGACGAGTGATGCTGGGCTGCAGGCAACGGACTGGGAAGTGCGCCTCCGCAGCGTGTTCACCCGCAAGAGCGAGAGCGGCCAGAGCCACCATGTCTATGTCGTGTCGCGCCTTCCAGGTGAAGGAGCCAGGCGGGCCGCCCTGGTAGCTGCCTGGCAACGCGAGAATGAACTCTATCTGAGTGCAGGAGAGGCGGTGGAGGGACGCTCGTATCTCTCGGGACTGTCCGTGTCCCTGCAACGACCTATCTCCTGGGATTTCTGGAAACAGAGTGGACTGGATGGCCTCGCGCCCGGAGCAGCCGAGTTGTTGGTCGGTGTCGATGTGCTACGAGCAGAAGCGAGCGGCGCGAGCGTACCTCTCCTCTCCGCAAACCTTGTCGACAACAAGGGTGAGGCCCTGTTCGAGCGCTGGCGGCTCATCGAAATCAAGGGAAAGCGAGTTGTTCTGATCGGCTGGTCGGACCCAACGCTGCTCGGCAGCCTGCCGCCGGAGCTGCGCTCTACGCTACGAGCTCGCGACATCTCCGCGGTGTTCGATGTGCTCTCCGAGCTACCTACCGCCCTCGACGCGCCCGCTGATCTGGTGGTGCTGTTCGGTGTGGGAGCGCGCGCACTGGCGGGTCATCTGCCGGGTGTCGACCTTGTCCTGGGTGACTTCAACGCCGACCTGCGCCTACCGCGATGGGAGGAGGTGGGAGAGAGCGCTCTTCGAGCCCGCGCACGTGAGCATCGCCGCGCCCGCTCCCCTGCCCTCGTGGCGCGGTTGGGACCAGCTTTTCTGGGGCGCATCGACGTCTCCTTCGACCCCGACTCAGGAGTGCTACGGCGGCTGGGACACCTACGCGCCCACATCGACGAAGACCTGCCGGCGGACCCGAGATGGACGCGACGAGTGCAGGACGTTCGCCAGGACGTCTACTCAAAGCTCGAAGACATACTCCTGCCTCAATTGGAGCCGCTGGCCAACACCGATGCGCCCCGCCAGGAGGCGCTGGGACCACGACAGTTTGCGCACCTCGCGGCCAATCTGATGATGGACCGGAGCGGCTCGGATCTAGCTATCTTGAGGCCCTTGCCTCCAGTACCTGAGATCTCGGGAGCCACTCAGCAGCTCTTCGTAGAGGCAGCACTCGCGGTCCCGGACGAGATCGTCATCCTCGAAGTCACCGGCGCGCAACTCGTCGACCTCTCGCGCACTGTGCAACTCCTGCCCAGTGAAGATCCCGCCAGCGCGCCTCCTGGGCGTCACAGCGACTCATGGGCCTGGTCGGCCGGGCTCAAGGTTGTCGGCAACAAGGTCACAGTGAAAGGCCGCACGGTCGCCAAAGACGAGCGAGTTCGGGTAGCCACGACAGACTTCATCACAGACGATGGACAGATCGGTGCTGTGCTGAAGAAAACGCGCAGCTGGCGCAGATTTGCCGGACCGTCCTGGAGGCGACAGACCGTCGCTGACAGCAAGGGACAAGCCTGGCCTCTGCGCGATCTCGTCCGAGGCGGTCTCACCCGGTTGCGCGATCTCGATCCTTCGTTTGGAAAGCGCTACACAACACGCATCGCTCCCCTACTTCGGGACCAGCGGGGCATCAGCCCACGTTTTGTGCTCGAGCTCGATGGAATTGCCCTGCGGTTGACAGGGTCCCTGCCCGTCGGTGATCGGACCGGCTACGAGAGCAGCAGAGAGAGCCGGGTGCAGCAGCAAGGCTCCCTCAGCGCCAGCATGAGAGGCCGCATTGCAGGTACCTGGGACGACAAACGTGGTTCTGTCACTGCCTTCTTCAAGGGAGCCTTTGGTCGCTCGAAGGTGCCCGACGTAGAAGAACCGGTAGAGCTCGAGGACGACCTGCTCCTTGGCGCCGAAGGACGACTCAGGGTCGTGACACTTCCGGCCCCACTCAGCAAAATCCGGCTCTCTTCTTTCGCGCAGACAGCCTTCGACTCAGAATTCGCGCCCAGCCTGGACTCTGCGGGCGAGCCCCTGCCCAGGCAAAAACTCTGGCGCACAACGGCCGGTGCCTCCCTGGGCAAGTACTGGTGGTTCAAAGAGTTCAAGGCGGGCTTCTTTGTGGAGTACGACCTCTCCGCCGAAGAGGGCCCCTTCTCGCCAGGTTTCACGACCTCCCTACGTGCAGAGAAGCGCTGGGGCCCGGTGCGATGGTCGGCTGTGGGCGACCTGAAGGGCTATCTGCCGACCGATGCTGATACCGCCGAAGACCTCCTCTTCACCCTGCAGTTGCGCAGCGACGTGTCAGTCGCCCCCCTGGGCAAGCTCATTCCAGGCTTGTCAGTTGGTGGCTTCGTTGACGCGCTGATATTCCGCGGCAAGACCGAAGAGACGAGCGTTCCTGGACTGCACCTGCTGGTGGGAGCCGCGCTCAGCTACGACCACGACCTCCGAGCGCCCCTGCCTCTGCGGTAGCCCACTCAGTCGATAGAGGTGGGCGGCTCATCCCAGGAGATTCAGCTGCTCGCCGCTCACAGCTGATGACTCCCCGACTTCGCCGGACGGAGCTTCCAGCAACTCAAGAAACTGCTCCTCGCTGAGGACGGCCACACCAAGACTCTGCGCCTTGCTCAGCTTGCTGCCTGCCTTCTCGCCGGCCACCAGGAAGTCCGTCTTCTTGCTGATTGATCCTGCGCTCTTGCCACCCACAGAGAGGATACGCTGCTTCGCTTCATCGCGACCCATCGAGGACAAGATGCCGGTGACGACCACGTTCTTACCGGCCAGAGGGTGATCTGCGTTGCTGACTGGAGCCTGCTCATCAGGAAATAGCAGCCCGCCTCTGCGCAGGTCCTCGATAAGTCGGTTGTTCTCAGGATCAGCAAACCAACCATGAACGCCTGCGGCAACCACCGGCCCTACCTCGTCAATGGCCTCGAGTTCCTCGATGCTGGCGGACGCCAGGTGGTCCCAACTCAGGAAGTGCGTGCAGAGCTTTCGTGCAACCGCCGCGCCCACAAAGCGAAGTCCGAGCCCGAACAGAATGCGATAGATCGGCGCGCTTCGACTGCACTCAATCGACTCGAACAGATTGTTCGCCGAGGTCTCCGCCATCCGCTCCAGACCGAGAAGCTCATCCCGACGCTCGTGAAGGGTGAAGATGTCGGCAACGCTGGAGATCAGGCCCTCCTCGACCAGCTGGGCTACCAGCTTCTCGCCGAGACCCTCGATATCAAGAGCTCCGCGCGACGCGAAGTGCTCGATCCGGGTGCGGACTCGAGCAGGGCAGCTCCGCTCATTGGGACAACGGATCGCTACCTCCCCCTCGACCTCAGCGACCTCGCTGCCACACTCAGGGCAGTGGGAAGGGAACACGAACACCTGTTCCTCGCCATCGCGCTTGTCGTGCAGACTTCGGACCACCTGCGGGATCACGTCTCCAGCCCGCTGCACCACAACCTGATCACCGATGCGAATGTCTTTCCGCTGGAGTTCATCTCGATTGTGCAGAGTGGCATTGGAAACCATCACTCCGCCAACAAACACAGGCTCGAGCCGAGCTACTGGGGTAATAGAGCCTGTGCGCCCGACCTGCACGTCAATGGCCAGGAGCCTGGTCACGGCCTGCTCCGCTGCATACTTGAACGCAATAGCCCAACGCGGACTGCGCGAGACAAAGCCGAGGCGCTCCTGGAGCTCGTGAGCATTGACCTTCACCACGGCACCATCG
>CAZEIY010000086.1:0-12938 GCA_964512375.1 uncultured Rickettsiales bacterium
CCTGGAGCCAGGTGATGGCGACGTTGGCTCTCTCCGCGGGGAGCTGGAGGCTGATCATGTGTAGTCCGAGGCTGGTTCGTACCTCCTTATCGGCTGGCCGCAGCTCGGTGCTTTGTAGTGCGAACTCGTACTTGCTGCCTTCTGGCGAGGAATAGCCTGCCAGGACCGCCACTGTGCCACTGTCATAAATGGGGATATTCGCGTCGGTCCTTTTCTGCAGGGTCGGTAGGCTATGGCTGAAGGAAGAGATAGTCGCGCGTGCAGAAGGTCCATGGCCGAGCGGGCGTCGTGGCAGGGGACTCGGTTTCGAGAGCCAGTCCCCAACCATGTCCACCCCGCGGTCCCGGGCTGGCGCTTCGGGCCAGTCGTCTGCAGAGAGAATTCGTGTGTCTACGGGGAAGGTGAGTCCGGCAGTACCGAGGGCCAGGATGGTGATTGCAGCCCATGCCAGGCCGGTCTGTTTTGCGAGGATCTTCCGAGTCGTTGGCTCGACCAGGCCACTGAGAGAGCAGGCTATGAGGCCAGCCAACGGCACGAGACCGGGGCTCGCGTAGGTCAGTTGTTCCCAGTCGACGCTCTCAAGGAGGCTGATCGCCACGGTGTGGGGGATCGCGAACAAGGCGATCAGCCCCCATTGCCGCCGTCTACCGCGAAGGCTCCAAAGTCCTACCGCTGCCAGTGCCAGGCTGATCTGTCCGTAGCACTTGCCCGCCCACAGAGGTAGCCACAGGAAGGTGGGTAGAGGGTTCCAGGCTGTGCGGGAGATCGAGTCGATGAAGGGCCAGTTCAGCGCTCGGAACGAGAAGCTCCATCCCATGAGGGTGTTCTTGACGATGCGGTCCGTTGACTCGGGGTGAATCTTGGGATGATCGAGTAGGCCGCCGAGCATGATCTGGTTGACGTACAGCCACGGCAGTATGAAGAGGACGGCAAGGGCAAGGGCCAGTCCGAACCTTCGGGCGTGTGTGAGTAGATTGCCGGGCCTCCATAGGACACCGGCGGCGATGGCTGGCCAGAAGAGAACCGAAGTATGTCGAACCCCCACCAGATGCCCCGCGGTGATTCCGATCAGCACTGCTGCGCCCAGGGACATCTCCCTGCGCAGGGCGGTCCACAGCAGGAAGCTGACCAGCGCCACGGCGTAGAGGTTCTCGTTGACGGCGTACGCGAGGAAGTGGTGTGTGCCGTAGACGAAGAGGACCGCTCCGGCTACCGATGTGATGGAGCTGGCTCCGAGTTCGCGGCCGATGAGCCAGCAGCACACGCCGGTCAGCAGGGATGCGAAGACGGTGGTCAGGAACCACCCAGCTGAGCCGAACACTGCGACGGAGCTCGCGAGGATGGGGGCATTACCCAGTCGTTGCTCATAGAACAGAGACGCGAGGCCATTGAACTGATCGGTGGGGTGCTGCACCAGGTAGTTCATGACCGTGTCGCTGAATGCATCGTAGAGAGGGATTGCGGCGCTCGAATCGTTGATGATCGCGTGCATGACGATCACGTAGAGGCAGTGGTGGATTGTCGAGAACACGTCTCCACCGTCGAGCGACCGGATACCGAAGAGCAGCAGCAGGCCAATTGCGACGGTGCCGGCGGCCAGTCCCGCGACGAGGCGAAGGTCCGGCTTCGTCTGCAGGCCTTCCGGGCGCCTCCAGAGGAGGCCGAGGCCGACGATGTTGATCAGTGATGCAGTGGGGAACACAAAGGAGGAATCCATCGGCACGCCGAGGCCTACCGTGGCCAGGAACATCAGCAGGGGAACCGTTGAGAACGCGCAGAGCAGGGCAAATCCCTGCCGCGTACCGCCTGTTGCCTCGGGTACGAGCGCCCGGCTCAACAGGTAGCCCGGCAGGTAGGCGACCCAGAGCCAGGCAATGAGGATGTAGAGGAGTCCGATGACTGCCAAGAGAAGTGACTCCCGATTCAATAAGGGTAGCGGCTAGCTATCCTCTTCGAGTGGTGCCAGTCCGCACCAAGGTCCGATGGTTGTTTGTCCGATGGTGATCTCACCGCAGCCGTCGCAGACCTCATCCCCGTCGAACACGATCCTGGCTGTCCATGGCTCTGAGCCCGGGGTCGCGCCGGGTGCAGTGACGTGGATCTCTCCGGCGCCCGGCTCGAAGTAGCATCCGGTCAGGACCTCGGCCTCCCCAGGTGCGGGCGTCTCGAAGCGATAGAGCCAACTCAAGCCGACAGTCTCTGCAGTCCAGCTACCCGAACTGGTAGTGAGGCTCGCGCTGCCTGTCGATGTGAAGGTCTCTTCTTCGAAGTCGCAAGATTGCTCAAGATGGCAGGTATCGAGGTTGTGGGTCTGTTGCAGTTGGAGGTGAGTCGTGCGGCCGTGGAGGAATTCGGGGATTCCGGCATCGATCCCGTCGAGTTCGAGCTCCAGCGCCAGAGTGATCCCACCCCATTCGCTGGCGTTGTCTCCACCATCAGCGGCCAGGCGGATGTCCTCGACCCCGGATACCGAGCCGGAGAGCAGCAGACTCTCTGCTGTAGATCCCGTGCCACTGAGTCCGAATCCCGAACTGCTCAGGTTCAAGCCGCGGAGCTCGCCATTCCATATTGGGGATGCAGGGGCGTACGGCTCCTGGTAGCTGCTGAGCAGTAAGGAGCCGGTGAAATCAGCCGAGGACGAACTGCAGTCACCGGTGATCGTCAACTCCTCCTGCACCGTGCTGACCTCTACGCCGTCGATCGCGGTGAAGGTGGCCGCGGCGGTGGCCTCCGTCTCGGTGGGGCAACCTTCGGAAGCACGGTTGAAGATAATCTCCAGTAGTGCATCGACCATCTCGATGTAGTGAGAGTAGGCGAGCGCCCGGATTCCCCAAAGCAATGCCATACAGTCCATCTGGCCGTCGCCATCACCGTCCTGTTCGAACTCAGCAGGCGCTCCGTCGCAGTTGTTGTCCAGAGCATCGCAGAGCTCGGTGGCACCGGGGTAGGTCTCTGGACGAGTATCGTCGCAGTCGTCTGGAGTGCTCCAGCCATCCTGATCATCGTCGGCCCCGCCGCTGTCATCGTCATCTGCGCTGTCGTCATCACCGCCTGGTTGGCAGGCGGGTAGAGACAGGGCCAGGCCCAGGAGCAGGGCAAGCGTCAGAACGAAGCGATGTTCTCGGTTTGCAGTCACAGAGGCTCCAGGGCCTGATGCTAGCCTGAAAAGTCAGTTGCAGCTTGCCGGCAGCGTGATCTTCGCTGCGGTGTACCCTTCAGAGGCTCCCTGGAGGGTCTCCTTGAGCTTGTCCAGTTCATTGCCGCAGTATTCTTCGACCTGGTTACCGACGAGCGAGCTTGTCTTCTCACATGCGATGGTGTGGCTGTAGCCGTCGATGGTGCGTCCTGCCTCCGCCTCGGCGACTCCACAGACGCAGGCAATGTAGTCGGCACAGGCGACACCTATACCGTCATCCTCGGGCATCCTGGGGCCTCCATCAGCTCCTTCTGGTCCTGGGGCCTGTTCTCCCTCAGCTCCCAGATCGGGGCCAGGCCCCTGCTCGACCCAGGCTCCCTCGTCGGGAGACTCGCAGTCGGGATCTGACCAACAGTCGGTGTCGTCACAATCTACGGCGCGATCTCGGTCGTTATCCAATCGGTCGGAGCAGTCGGTTTCTTTGCCACCAGCCACCTTGCCATCAGGAGATGAGGCAGTAGCGGCTGCACCCTTTGCTCTAGCTACCGAGGAATCGTCATCGTCGCCTGCGGTCATCGCCACTGGAACAGCCTCCTTGGCGTCCTCAGCAGGCTCTTTCTTGACGGGTGCTGTGGCTGCTTCTGCAGCGGGGCTGGTGGCTGCAGGGGGGGCAGCGGCGGGCGCCGGGGACGGGCTGGCTTTGGGTGCTTTGTCCGGTCCCGTCGCCGTGCTCTGGTCCGAGCAGCCTCCCAGTCCGAAGATCAGGATCATGAGATAGAGGCCGGCGCGCATGGGCGAGAGAGTAGCAGGATTCTTAGTACGCCTGACCTGGCTCGAGGCATTGAAGCGGGTCACTTTCTGGGCGACAATGCCGCCATGTACCCATTCCGTTCTGTGCAGTGCGCCCTGCTTTCTGTCTGCGCTCTCTTGTTGCTATCGAGTGGATGTGGGGAGAAGAAGGGGACAGAGCCATCGTCTCGGAGTGGGGATCGCGCTCGCTATCCGGCGGAAGCAGAACCGGCACCCGGAGAGTTTCCTCAGCAAGGGCCAGAGGACGGCCCGAACCGGCCGGTGAATGCTGGACCTAACGCGTCTGAGTCGTGTGTTCGCCCCGGCAGGGCCAAGGGCCCCTCGGTCACTGTGAGCGGGATGATCGACATACCTGGGGAATTTCCCAGGGGAACCGATGGACGCTTCCTGGTTATGGCCATGGATCAGCGAGTCGACACGCTGGATGCGAACCGTGTCCTCGAGGTCTACGGGGTGGTCGCGGTGGATGAGCCCCGGTTCGAGTTGAGTTTCCCCACCCCAACGGGAGAGGTCTGGCTCTGCGCAGTCGGACCGGCCTCCCTCGGTGGGGTCGAGTATTTCTCGCACATGGGCTGCACTCTTCGCCCCCTGCAGTCTCGGGAGTTGCAGGATGGGAGCCCCCCCCCTCAGCAGATCGAGCTACGCCGAGGGCACGCTCACCTGGGTCTCATCGGTCTTAGTCAGTTCGACACCAGGCTGCGAGATGGCAGGCGCGTTCGTAGGACGATTCGAGGGAAGATTGCGAGTGATGGGAAGCCGTCGAGCCATTTCATCGCCGCCGCTGCCGCGGATGTGTTGGCTGGTTCCGACGTAGCTGAGGACCCCCGGGTAGTGGGTGCTGTTCGCTCCGGTGAGGAGTTCCAGCTCAGCTATCTCGCCGTGCCGGGCGAGCAGTTGTGGATCTGCGCGATTGCGCTGCCACCGGACGGCAAGACGGCCTACGAGGTCGACAGCCTCGCTGGCGCAGGCTGCAAGCGATTCCAGTTCCCCTCGGGCAACGAGCCGCTGGAGCTTGAGGACGTGCTTCATCGAGTGGACACGGGCAAGCCGGTCCCGCTCACGCCACACGAGCGGGAGCACTACACGATGCTGCAGCGTTGCTTCCTGGAGTAGGCTCAGTACGGCGAGAGCAGCTTCCTCGATGCTCTTCTGGGCGGCCCGCGCTCTCTCGTGCTGTCAGGTCAGGAGTCTTCGGCCAGCCAACCTCCTGGCGTCGGCGCGCGCTCGTCATCTGCTCCGAACAGGACGCGGACGTCCTCGACGATCATGTAGAGCGCAGGCACCAGCAGCAGGATGATGAAGGTGGCGAAGAGCACGCCAAAGCCAAGGGACACGGCCATGGGGATGAGGAATTTTGCCTGCACCGACTGCTCGAAGATCATCGGTAGCAGTCCGAAGAATGTCGTCAGAGAGGTCAGCAGGATGGGACGGAATCTCCGCGCACCTCCTTGAGTGATGGCGTCGTAGGAAGATGCACCCGCTCTGCGATACCGATTGGACGTGTCGATGAGGACAAGCGAGTCGTTCACCACGACGCCAGCGAGGGCGATGATGCCGAGGGCGCTGACGAAGCTCAGCTGGTAGCCGGTGATCAGGTGTCCCCAGACAGCCCCCACGAAACCGAAAGGAATGGCGCTCATGATGATGACTGGCTGGATGTAGCTCTTCAGCGGGATAGCCAGTAGGGAGAAGATCAGGAACAGCGCCAGCAGGAAGTTCGGACCCAGGGAAGCGAAGACCTCGCCTTGTTCACGCTGCTCTCCCACCAGCCCGATTTGAAGGTCTGGATAGTCCTTCTTGAGCTGGGGAATCAACTCGGCGTTCACTGATTCGAGCACATTGGTGGGGGACTTTACGCCCGGCGCCAGGGCTCCTGTGACGGTGACGACTCGTCGGCCATCCTCTCGGTCGATGGTCGTTGGTGCTCGATTACGAGAGAACTCAGCGACCTGACTCAGGGGTACGAAGCCGCCTGTTGGGGTACGGACTTCCATCATCTCGAGGTCGTATTCGCTGCTGCGTTGGTGAAGAGGAAGTCTGACCATTACCCGTAGCTCGTTACGTCCACGCTGTTCTCGTAGGGCTTCAGCGCCATAGAACGCTGTTCGGATCTGGCTCGCCACCATCTGGGAGGTGACACCCAGGGTGCGGGCAGCTTCCTCTTTGAGCTGGAAGTCGACCTGGCGCTTTCCGCCGACGAAGCCATTTTGCACGTTCGTGAGGTCCGAATAAGCGCTCAACGCTTCAGCAACGGCAGCGCTGGCGGTACGGAGTGTCTCGCCCGATCGATGCGAGAGTTGGAGCGCGACAGCAGCACCGGCCGAGGGGCCGATGGCCGATGTGAACACCACCGACTCAGCTCCGATGATCTCGGCGGTGTCCGCCTGCCAGGCGTCCTTGAATGCTGCCGATGTGAACGATCGCTGCTCGCCGGGGACGAGGTTGATTTCCAAGCTGACAATGTGGCTTCCTGACTCGCCGCCGCCTGGCCCTGGACCACGCTGCGGGGGTACAGCGCCGACTCGCAGGAACATCCCTCTCAAGTACCCGTCGCCCCCAAACTCCTCCATCGTTCTCTCAGCCGAGGCCTCCAGGAGCTTGCCGGCGGCCTCGGCTTTGTGAACGTTCGTGCCGTAGGGGAACTGCACGGTGGCGCTCAGCACGTCGCCTTCCAGAGCCGGAAAGAAGCTGCGGGGAACGATGCCGCTGACCACCAGGCCGACGGTCACGAACAGCATCGCGAGCGCACCTGCCACCGCCGAATAGCGCCACCGTACGACGACAGCGACGCCACGGCTGTAGATCTGATCGATGAACCGCTGCAGCGCGTCCGATACCCTGGTCTGCACGGCCACGATCGGTCGCAGCCAGCGGGGGTCCTCGCCCAGGTGGGCCAGGTGCGCGGGGAGGATGAAGAAGGACTCCAGGAGGCTGAAGATCAGCACTCCGATGACCATTAGCGGGATGATGCGGAAGATCTTGCCGAACAGTCCCGGAATAACCAGCAGAGGGCTGAAGGCCGCAATGGTCGTGAGGATGGCAAATGACACAGGCGTCACCATCTCGCTGGCGCCTTCGATAGCTGCATCAAGCTTGTTGCGGCCCTTGAGCATCTTGGCGTATCCGGCCTCGCCGATGATGATCGCGTCGTCGACCACCATGCCCAGGACGATGATCAGAGCGAACAGACTGACCATATTCACGGTCATGTCGAAGCCTGGCATCAGCAGGAAGACGCCCAGGAACGAGATGGGGATGCCGAGGGCGACCCAGAACGCCAGCCTCAGGTTGAGGAACAGCGCCAGCACCAGCAGCACGAGCACCAGACCGAGCCGGGCGTTTCGTACCAGCAGGTCGATTCGTCCGCGCAGCATCTCTGAGTCGTCGCTCCAGACGTCGAGGGTGACGTTGTCGGGCAGATCCGCACGCAGACTCTCAGCGTAGGCTTTGACCTCGTCGGCGACATCCTGGGGAGTCTCGTTGCCGACCCGGTAGGCGGTGATACGAACGGCACGCCGACCGTTGAAGAAGCTCGATTCGTCTGACTCAGCGTAGCCATCCGTGATCGTCGCGATGTCGGCCAGCCGCACCGATGCGCCCGAAGCGGTCGAGCGCAGGATCATCGCGCCAAACTCCGCGCCGCTCTGCCGTCGGTCCGAGAGTCGCACGAGGATCTCACCGGAGGCAGTCTTAAGACCGCCCCCAGGCAGCTCCAGTGAGGCGAGTCGAATCTGAGCGGCGACCTCGTTCAGAGTGAGATCAAATTCCTGGAGCTTCTCTCGGCTGATCTCGACCGAGATCTCCTGCGCCGGCACGCCTTCGATCGCGACCTGGGTGATCCCTCTTCGGTTGAGCATCTCGACTCTCGCCCGCTCGGCGATTTCCTGCAGGGTCTGCAGCCTCTGCTCGCCGGCGATCACCAGCGAGATGACCCGTTGCTTGCGACCCGCGATGGCAATCTGGGGGTCCTCCGCCTCTTCGGGGAAGGAGCGGATGCGGTCCACTTCTGCTTTGACGTCAGCGAGAACCCTGTCGGGGTCGGCATCGATCAGCAGTTCGGCTCGAACAGCTCCGCCTCCTTCGGATGCACCCGAGGTGACTCGTTTGACGCCATCGACGCCGCGCACCGCCTCTTCGACAGCGAGTATGATTCCCTGCTCGACCTCCTCAGGGCTGGCTCCTGGGTAGCCCACTGTGATGCGAATCAGATCCAGATCAAATGCAGGAAAGACTTCCTGTTTGATTCGGAACACGCCGAGCGCTCCACCAACCATGATCACGATCATCAGTAAGTTGGCGGCAACACTGTTGTTTGCCATCCATGCGATAGGACCTCTCATCGGCTCAGCCCTCTTCGGCCCGCGCGTGCACAGGAGCGCCTTCGATAGGTAGGGACATCGGTGTCGTGACGACCCGCGCGCCATCCATCAGTCCATCGACGACAAAGGCGGTCTCGTTATCTCGCCAGCCCACGGTGACCTCCTTGCGCTCGAGGGTGTTCTCGGCAGTGATCGTCCAGAGCACCCCACCATCGACGAGCGCATCTCGCGGTACCGCAAGAGCACCTTCTACCGGGAGGCCCTCGATGCTGACTCGTACGAAGGCCTGCGGCAGCAGCGGGAGCCCCTCTCCTGCCAGGGGGTCTTCGATGGCAAGGTACAGTTCGGCGGTGCGCGTCTTCGGGTCGAGCTGGCCAGCCAACTGTGTGACGGTGGCCTTGCGTTCGATGTGGTGTCCGCCCCCGAGGTCCTGGGTCACGATCGCAGTCGAGCCGAGCTCGCCATTGACGCCAGGAATGGCGATGTGGATGAGCTGTTCTACTGGAATGGCGACACGGACTCGGAACCGATCGGTGCCGACCAGCGTGATGATCGCGGCGCCCGGAGAGAGAACCTGACCGATCTCCGCGGCCTCTTGGAGCACCATTGCGTTGAAGGGTGCCTTGAGGGTGGTCCGTTCCAGGTTGAGCTGGGCTCGTTCATAGCCTGAACGCGCGGCCTCGAGAGCCTGCCCGGCGGTGGCGAGGTGGGGGCCGCGCAGCGCCAGCGGGGCTTCGGCTGCATCTCTTCCGTCGGCGAGCAGCGCCCACTCCCGGCTGGCAGTAGCGCCTCGCTCCTTCTCAAGCGCCAGCTCGAGCTCTGCTTGCTGCACACGTGCGGCTTCCTGTGCGACAGCGACTTCGTAGTCCCTGGGGTCTACCCGTAGGAGCGTGGCTCCCCTGGGAAATCGTCCACCTGGGTCCAGTTGATGGGCGACGTACACCACCTCGCCCATCACCAGCGCTGAGAGGCTGACCTGACGGTCTCCCTCCACTGTACCCGTCGCCTCGACTCGGGCTCGTGGCTCGCCTGCGGTGACCTCGACGTACTCGACCGTGGCGACCCGGGCTTCAGGCGCCTTCTTTTCAGTTGGCTTCTTTTGAGCAATCAAGAAGCGGGCAGCGCCAACGCCGACGATCAAGATGAGGGCCGGTAGGACCACCTTGAACAGCTTGCCTGCGAGGGCCGGACGCTCGGCTTCTGGATGAGGTTGCAGCAACTCAGGTTGGTCGGTCATCGGACAACTCCAGCGGAATCCATTCGGTCGGCCCAGGGTGCGCCCAGGGCGGTGTGAAGATCGATGCGGGCGCCGAGCACATCTCGTTGGGCTTGCAGGTGTCCCAGCTCCGCGGCCTGCCAGGAGGCCAGCGACGTGAGCACTGTGATGTGGTTTGCCAGCCCCGACGCGTACTGGCGAGAGCTCTCTTCATAAGCAACTCGAGCGGCATGAAGTTGGTCCGCCAGGGCGACGAGTCGATCGCTCTCCGTGTCTTCGCGAATCAGCGCGTTCTCGACCTGCGCCTGCGCCTGCGCCGCGGCTGCTGAGAGTGACCGTGCCGCTGCGCTTCGGGCTGCTATGGCCTGCTTCAGCCCGCCGATTCTCTGCAGTCCGCCGAAGATAGGAATGGAGACGCCTGCGCCGACGCCCCAGGTCTCCTGACTGTCCCACTCCTTGAACCAACGCAGCTGGTAGCCGACGTTGCCCGTCAGCCGGAAGGTGGGAGCGAAGCCCAGTGCCGCGCTCGCCACTCGTGTGTGCGCAGATTGGTAGCGGTTGGTTGCGGCAGCGAGGTCCGGGCGGGTCTTCAGCAGGTCAGCCGGGGTGCCGACGCCTGGTCGGGCTGGGAGCTTGGGAAGACCCGCGTCGGTGGGCAGGCCTGGCGCTCCCGGGTCTCTGCCGAGCAGTGTTGCCAGCTGTACTTCGCGCATGCGACGAAGCTGCTCAGCTTGCGGTAGCAGAGCTCGGGTTGCCGCAAGCTGTTGCTTCTGTTGCAGGACATCCAGCCCACGGGATTCCGACGACATGAACCTGGCCTCTGTGAGCTCGAGGAGTGAGCTGTTGGTGGCGATCTGGCCCTCGACCAGAGCGACTCGGGCGCGCGCCGTGCGCACATCCAACCAGGCAGAGACGACCTGCTGTGCGACCGCGCTGGCCACTCCGTTCCGGTCATCTGCTGCCGCTGCCGCGTCGAGCTGGGCGGCACGTAGGCCCGTTGCAGACCGACCCATGTCGATGTTGAGCTGGACATTGAGCATCGCCGAGCCGTTCCAGGTGAGCTCGGGGTCGTCTTCGTTGTCTTCTTCGGCGGGGGGCGGCTGACCAGGAAGACTCGCTGCCAGCTCGGTGAGGCCGTCGAGCAGTTCGGTCAGCTGCGGCGACACCTGGAAGGCTGCATTCGCGCTGGGGCTGGCATTCAGGCCCACATCGAAGCTCGCCGTCGGTAGCAGCGGTGCGGCCGACTGCAGCGTGACTCCAGCGGCGGCATGGAAGCGAGCCTGGGCCGCGCCAATGTCGTGGTTTGCTGCGAGGGCTTCTGCAACCAGATCATTCAGTACGGGATCACCCAGGGCAGTCCACCACTCATCGCTCGCGTCGGCCCTCAAGGTGGTTCCCATTGAGTAGCGAGCATCCTTGTCGGGGAGCACGGGTTGGTAGGGACCTCCAGCGCAGGCAAGAGAGGGCAGCAGGACCAGCCACGGCAGCACGAAGAGAGAGCGGAAGATCACAGGGCCTCCTGGGGGGCAATGCCGTGCCACAGTACGTCGACAACGGCGTCAGAGAACGCGAACAGGTCTTCGTCGGACATCACCTCGTCGGTGACATGTGACATGAACGAGTGCATGTGGAAGGCACCCAGGAAGA
The DNA here is from genome assembly GCA_964512375.1 of uncultured Rickettsiales bacterium. GTDB lineage: Bacteria > Myxococcota_A > UBA796 > UBA9615 > UBA9615 > UBA6601. Next base: position 11,129 of record CAZEIY010000086.1, read on the forward strand.
GACTGGCGGCGGCCAGTGGGTCAGCCGGCCGAGCCAGGCCTGCATCCATGGCCCGCTGGAAGTAGCCCCTGAGGAGCCGCCTGACCATTACCGGTGGGGGTTCGTCGAAGGTCTTCAGGAGCTGTTCCAGGTCGATGCCTGACGACTTCAGAACCATCAGGCAGGGCACCATCGCCCGGAAGAACACCACGGAGTCCCGAGCGATCGAACGGAGCTGTTGGTGGAGCGGTTGTCCCAGGGTCGGCCCACCACTGACTTCGCCAAGGAAGGACGGGATTGGGGGCCGGAGCGCGGCGACCATGAGGTCCTGTTTGGTCCCAAAGCGCTTGAAGAGAGCGGCCTGCGACAGACTCAGCCGGTCGGCAATGGCTTGAGTCGAGGCGCCAGGCCCGTGTTCTAGAAACACAGCACGGGCTGCTTCCAGGATGACTTCGTCGCTGACGGTGCGGGGTCGACCCATAGTGCGCTCCAACAGTTAGTTACTGTCTGGTCACTTACTTACCTCTATGAGTCACGCAAGGCAAGAGGCTGCGCCGCTTGTCTACTCTTCTGGTGGCCTTGAATTGGAGGCTGAAGCTGGTCGAAGGGGTGTTCAGTGGCCGGAACAGCCAATCGGCTAGTCACCGCCGCTGGTGGTGTGGATGATCACCCCGCCCGCGCCAACGGCCCAGCCATTTTCGTTGTCCGCAAAGGAAACGCTGAACAGATGGTCGGCTCCAGGCGTCGGCTGCAGGTCCCAGTTAGAACCGCCATCAACGGTGGCGTAGACCTCACCACTATCACCAACAACCCATCCTGTATTGGCATCTGCAAAGGACACTTCATTGAGCGAGACGCTGGCATTGGTCCCCTGACTAACCCAGCTCCCGCCCCCATCCGTGGTCGCGATGACGTTGCCGTTCTGACCGCAAGCCCAGGCCGTATTGGCATCGATGGCGTCCAGACCGAACCAGACAGGGGGTGAGCCAGGATGAGTCTGTGTGTTCCAGCTTGCTCCTGAATCGGTGGTGCTGAGGACCCGGTCGCCATGGCCAACAGTCCAGCCAGTGGTTGCCGCTCCGAACGCCACCTTACGTAGGCGATTGGGACCCGAGGTGCCGCCTGGGCTGACGTCAGCCCAGGTTGCACCGCCGTTGGTGGTTCTCAGAATGAGACCATTATCGCCGACGGCGGCGCCATTCGTCGAGTCGACGAAGTGCACTCCATAGAGTGCTCCAGAAACGGGGCTGGTCTGCGCTGTCCAGGTGCTTCCTCCATCTGCTGTCATCAAGATGGTGGAGTCGTCACCGACGATCCAGCCCAGAGTACTGCTCACAAAGTGCACACCGCGCAAGAAGCTGGTCGTGCCACTGCTCTGAGGTGACCAGTTTGTGCCGCCATCGAGAGTAGCCAGCACTGAGCCCGACTGACCGACTGCATAGGCACGGCTTGCCGAAACAGCGAACACGTCACGAAGCTCGACATTGACCCCCAAAGCCTGCTCGTGCCAGGTGCCGCCGCTGCTGACACCGCGATAGCTCAGTGAGATGTCTGAGGTCGAGTCTGCGGACGCGTTGCAGTAGTCGTACGAGGCATCAATGTAGCTGGTCGCGAAGGTGGTCGGTCGGTTGGTGCCGCCTGACTCCGAGACCATCCATCCTGGATTCGCTGCTCCAGAGGCCCCGGTCCAGAATCCCGAGATGTCGGCAGAAGACGACAGGCTTCCATCGATTGTCGCTGTGGGTGCCAGCGAAACCCAATTCGACTGAATGCCGCTGGCGAAATAGGTGAGGAGGTCGGCGTTCATCGCCGCCTTCACCATGGTGCTGCC